>JBGOWS010000291.1:0-2936 GCA_041478735.1 Thermodesulfovibrionia bacterium
TATCAGCCCTCGCTGCTCACAATGGCAATGGTGGGATTCTGGCAGCGGTGAAGGACGATTGAACTCACGCCTCCGAGCAGAAAATCCTTGAGGGCAGTACGTCCCTTGCGACCCATAACAACAAGGTTATAACCATCCGCCTCTTTGAGTATCTCCTCAGCAGGTTGTCCCAATCTGATTTTTGTCGATATAAGCGCCTCAGGAACCTCTGCCTGAAGGAAAATTGATTTGGCCGCTTCCAATATCTTTTCTGCTTCCTCTTCAGGGTCTATTCCCTCCTTAAGCCTTTTCTCAAAGAGTGCAAGATTAATGACTCTGAGGAGGGTAACGCTATTTATGGACGCCTTTAATTCTGATGCAAGACAGGCTGCATGTTCTGCCCCCTTCATGGAATAGGAGGACCCGTCAACAGGAACAAGGATTTTCGGAATGGGACATGTTTTATCCCTGAGGATCTTCTGACCAACAACATAAACAGTCTGCCTGCTTGCTCCGTGAACAACCTTGTTGGTAATGCTCCCCAGAAGAAACTCTATTATTTCTGAAAGCCCTCTCCTTGCCATCACAATAGTTGAAAACCCTTTTTCTTCAGCTATGCGAAGAATCTCATGGGCGGGATCCCCTTCCACTATCAGTTTTTCAATGTTCATCCCTATTCCCAAATCTCTCAGAACCTTCTCCCCTTCATCCAAAGAAGGTTTTACAATCTTCTCAACATGCTGTTTCTTGAACTCCTTGAAGGAATCTGACAGTTTCAGAATCTCAGCCCGATAATCAATATAAGGCATATAACGTCCCATATAACGCCCGGATATAACCCGGAGTAAAGCAAGGTCTGCGAGATTCTTACCTAAGGACGTTCCGAGATGACCTGCAAACTCCACTGCCCTCCTGGAATGTTCGCTTCCATCGATAGGAAGCAGTATCTTTTGAATTGGACACTGTAGTTTCATAATCTTTGGGTTTTAAACCGTCCCCCTTTCATAACCAGATTATCCAAAACCCCTTGTCTCACCTCTGTTCATAGATTATACCAGAATTACATTTAATTACATCTCAAGTTATAGAGCAAGCCTAAGGCATTGCCCTACAAATATTTTAATGCAACAATAAAAATAAGGAAAAATGGTAGATTAATAAATTATGGCGATCTATGACCAAAAATGAGCCTGAATCCTGCGTGATTATGTAATTATGGTGACACAAATTTTGAAGAAATCTAACAAGGTTGGCTTAATATGCCTTTTATGGAAACCTCTTTTATAATTAGGTTTCTGTGTTACAGCGAAAATAGGTCAGGCATCTTGCCTGACTTAATCCGAGGCAAGATGCCTCGGCTATTTTCACACAGGGTTCATCATGAATAAGAGAATATCTTCCCTATTTTTTATTTCTTTATCTATTTTCTTGCTGTCAGTACTACAAGCGAAGATACTTGATGCCGGTAAAAAGGTCGAGTTGTATCTTTTCTGGGGTTATGGTTGTCCTCACTGTGAAAATGAAAAGGTATTTTTAGAAAAATTGCAGCAGAAATATCCGCAACTCGTAGTCAACTCTTATGAGGTATGGCGTAACAGAGGAAATGCTTTATTCTTCTCACAAATGGCTGAGGCCTATGGCGCCAAGGCAACAGCCGTCCCAATGACATTTATCGGGAATTTCGAACCCATCGTGGGTTACAGCAATGATAAAGTCACGGGGAAGAAAATTGAGGAAAAGGTCAAATACTGCATCGAACATGATTGTATTAATCCACTTACGTTATTAGAAAAACCTAAGAAAAAAGAGCCTGTATATGACAAAGAAGAAAATAGAATAATTACCCTTCCTGTCTTTGGAAAAATTGATACCTCCCAAATAACACTGCCTGTCTTGACTCTAATCCTCGCGGGTCTCGACAGCTTTAATCCCTGTGCTTTCTTTGTACTGTTCCTCCTTTTAAGTATCTTAGTTTATGCACGGTCAAGAAAAAGAATGCTTCTCATTGGAGGGACATTTGTCTTCTTTTCCGGATTCATCTACTTCATCTTCATGTCTGCATGGCTGAACCTCTTCCTCTATGCAGGCCAACTGAAAATAATCACCAAGATCGCCGGGTTCATAGCTCTGGTCATCGCCGTCATAAATATCAAAGATTTTTTCATTTTTAAGAAAGGGATTTCTCTTTCGGTTCCTGAAAAAGCAAAACCAAAATTATTCGAGCGAATGAGAAACCTCTTAAAGGCCACCTCTCTGCCGTCAATGATGATAGGGGCGATTGTTTTAGCAATCGCAGCAAACACATATGAGTTGCTTTGCACTGTGGGATTTCCGATTGTCTTCACGAGAATTTTAACGCTCAATAATCTCATGCCGCTGGAATATTATCTTTATCTCATCTTCTATAATGTAATCTACGTGATCCCCTTAGGGGTCGTGGTTTTAATCTTTGCGATCACCCTCGGATCTAAAAAACTGACGGAGTGGCAAGGACAAATATTGAAACTTGTATCAGGTTTAATGATGCTCGGATTGGGAGGAATCTTATTGATAGATCCTGATCTCTTTAATAACCTGCTCGTATCTATTGGATTGCTATTGATAGCTTTGATAACTTCAGGGATAATAATTCTTATAACGAAAATATTGAGAAAGGCTGGGTAAAATAAGCCTTAGATAGAAAGGATTCAAGAGGTCAGGTTGCTATTGATTCATGTAAATCAAAAGTTTTATCTTTGTTTGGACTCTGTCATTCAGGCTCTCGTTGTCATTCCAGCTTGTCTGGAATCCTTCCGACTCGTTCGGAATCGTGAAGAAAGATCCTGGACAAGCCAGGATGACAGAGAGTTGGAATGATTCCCGACAAACCCACCTCAGACCGACAAGCGGGAATGACAACCTGAGAAGTAACATATATTTTTACAATTTTTAGATTAACTAATGGCAGGGTAATCTAA
>JBGOWS010000173.1:0-4951 GCA_041478735.1 Thermodesulfovibrionia bacterium
AGGATATCACATTGGCAGTGGCGCTATTGAAAGCGCCAATAAATTCATTAGCCACACAAGGCTTAAACGGTCAGGGGCTTGGTGGTATATCAAATACGCTAATAACATACTCAAGATCAGATGCGCGAAATATAACGGGACTTACGATAAAATTGTAGAAAAATACAAAAGAAAGGACCAAGAAAGAATTAAAAACAAAAAATTTGAAAAAATTCTTCGTGTCGTTAAATAATTTACAAAAAATTGGGAATGCACCCCAAGGCTTTGGTATCATTGCAGCGACAGGGCGATCCACTGGTCTGATGGACGGTTTGTACGTATGGAGATTGCTATTGACATAACTGATAGTAAGAAAGCTGAGATTTCGCTGCGCCAGTCAGGAAATTTTCTTAATATGATATTTGAAAGCATCAATGATCCTTTTAACATTATAGACCGCGACTATCAGATATTGAAAGCTAATGAATCATATGCCAGAATGCGGGGAAAGACAGTCGAACAATTGATCGGCAAACGTTGCTACGAGGTATTACAAAACAGAAATAATGTTTGTGAGGGATGTTCGGTGGAGGAAACTTTTAACTCCGGGAAACCTTAATGATTTAATAAAGAGAGCTGATAATGCTTTATATATGGCAAAAGGCAAAGGCAGAAACAGGGTTTATATTATAAAAAGCTGAGAAGAAATACCTAATAAGACCATAAGTAAAGCCACTTGTATGTCATTCCCGCTTGCCCCATTAGAAATGAGCTTTCTAACGGGGCAAGTCGGGAATCTTTCCGAAACAACCCCCTGAATCCCCCTTTGTTAAAGGGGATTAAAGAAGGATTCCGGACAAGCGTTCGACTGAGCTCACGCCGAAGTCCAGAATGACGGTACTTAATTTATAAATGTGGTTTACCTATGAACTTGTTAGTAATTTATAATCTTTTTTCATAAATCCTGTATTTTTTATACAGTCTTCCGCCTATCATTTTAATAATCCTCTGGACGGGGATATTGTCCTCAAGTATCCATGAGAATTCAACTCTTTTATAGCCGCCTTTTTTAATCCCTTTGAACCCTTCCCTAAAGAGGAGGGCATCAACGCCTTTATTCCTGTATTCTGCTTTGATGCCGAGAAGTAACAGCCTGAGGTCCTTTATCTTTTTTGAATAATAGATTGCTTTTGCGATGCTTACTGGGTTGACTTTACCCTTCATGTGTTTAAGGATGAAATTAAAATCTGGTAATAATCCCATAAAGCCAACAGGCTCTTTGTCCTTTTCAGCAATTAGTGTGAGTTCAGGGACTACAATTGTTTTCAGCCTTTTTCCAAGATAAGTAAGCTCTTCATTTGTAAGCGGTATAAACCCCCAGTTCTTTTCCCATGCTGAATTATATACATCCTTGAATATATTCATATCAGAGTCAAAATTATTTTTGTTCACAGGTCTGACATTTATCCCGTTTTTTACTGCTATTTCAGCAACCCTTAGGATTTTTTCCGGAAGCTCTTCAGTAACATCATATATATAAGCATAGAGGTCTTTTGATTTTGTCATACCATAATTTTCCATAAGGCCATTGTAGTAAGCAGGATTGTAAGGTGTCATAAGCATAGGGGGCCTGTTAAACCCTTCTATCAGAAAACCACATTCCTCATTGGTCGAGAAATTCATCGGCCCGCGTATTATATCCATACCTTCTTTCCGAAGAATTTCAGAAACCTTATCAAGAAGGGCTGATGCAACTTCCTGATTATTAGAGGATTCAAAAAAACCGAAGAAGCCTGCCCTTTCATTATGAAATTCGATATGCCTCTGATTAATGATAGAAATTATCCCCCCTGCGAGTTTGCCTTCTTCTTTTGCAAGAAAGTATCTTGCAGTTGCATGCAGGAAGAATGGATTTTTATCAGAAAACTGTTCCCGCATCTCAGTAATAAGGGGAGGAACATAGAATGGATCTTTTGAATAAAGAGAAATAGGTAGTTTTATGAAGTCATTGATGTCCTTTTTAGACTTAACCTCAAAGACTTCGATCATCCTATAATGCCTAACTTCCTGCCGACCTTCTCAAATGCCTTAAGTACAATATCGAGATGCTCATCTGTATGGGTAGCCATGTAACTTGTCCTTAGAAGTGCTCTACCATTTGGCACTGCAGGACTTACAGCTACGTTTGCGAATATACCTTCTTCCTGAAGCATCATTGCCATAATAAAGGCCTTCTCGTCTTCACCAACTACTATGGGTATTATTGGTGTCTGGCTGGGCCCTACCTCAAACCCGAGATCCTTAAAGCCTTTAAACATCTTCCTCGTATTTTTCCATAACATCTCTCTTCGCTCGGGTTCGTTTTCGATGATCTCTAAAGCAGCACTAACAGCGGCAACAGATGCCGGTGGCGGACTTGCGCTGAAGATTAAAGACCTTGCATAGTGTTTTATGTAATGGATTATATCTGCTGACCCTGAGATGAAGCCTCCAATAGAGGCAAGGGATTTACTATATGTACCCATTATGAGATCAACTTCATCTTCAAGACCGAAGTGCTCTGCTGTGCCCCGGCCTGTTTTTCCAAGTACACCTATGCCGTGTGCATCATCAACCATTACCCTTGCACCATATTTTTTTGCGAGCGCAGCAATTTCAGGAAGGTTTGCTATATCTCCCTCCATACTGAATACGCCGTCAACGACTATTAGTTTGTCTTTGTCTTCGTATTCTGTGAGTAACCGTTCGAGATCGGCCATATCATTATGTTTGAACTTCTTTACTTCTCCAAAAGATAATCTGCAACCGTCTATAATGCTTGCATGATCCATCTTGTCGATTATTACAACATCATCCTTGCAGACAAGGGCTGAGATCACACCTAAATTTACCTGAAAGCCTGTCGAGAAGATAAGCGCAGCCTCTTTCCTTATAAAACTGGCGAGTTTTTCCTCAAGTTTGACGTGAATGTCGAGAGTACCATTCAAGAATCTTGATCCCGCACAACCAGTACCATATTTTTTTATGGCCTCTATCGCAGCTTCTTTGACCTTTGGGTGGTTTGTCAGACCAAGATAGTTGTTTGAGCCTACCATTATCATCTTACGGCCGTTCATTATAATCTCAGGGTCCTGGGCACTTTCGATAACCCTGAAATAAGGATATAGCCCATGTGATATAAGTGATTTAGCCTTATCAAACCTGAAACACTTATCAAATATGTCTGTTGATTTTTTTACAGCCATCTGTGAATCCTGTACCAATCTGCTGTCCATTTTATCCCTTCCTTTATTCCAACCTTTGGTATAAAGCCGATTTCTTTTTTTGCCTTTTTTGCATCACATATCCAATGCGAATGTCTGAAATCCTTTATCCTATCTCTATTGATGATGCCCTGCTTATTCATTTTTTCACCAATAAATGCAAAAAATGGCATAACAAATTTCGGAACTTTAAGAGGTACTGCCTTCACATCAAGTGCAGAGGATATTTCCATAGCTATTTCCTTGCCGGTATAGATTTTATCATCAGATAAAAAATATATCTTTCCCTCAGCTTCTTTACTTTCTGCACAAAGTATTATACCCCGAACAATGTCATCAACATAAAGCAATGAATAATAACATTTTCCTAAGTCAAAGAAAAAACCTTTTTTGATCATCTTGAAAAGTATAAGCATATCCTTATCCCTTGGTCCATATGCAGCAGGAGGTCTGAGTATGGTAACAGGTATTAAGTCCTTATATTTTAAAACTGCTTTCTCGCCTTCAAGTTTACTTCTACCATAGTCTGATACAGGTGAAGGAGTTAAATCCTCTTGTATAGGAGATCCGTTAATACTCGGACCTGCTGCTGCAAGAGTACTTAAATATACAAATCTTCTTAATTTTGGATTCCTTTCAACAACGGCCTTTATCAGATTTTCTGTACCTTTTGCATTAACGCAAAAATATTCATCTCCTGATCTGGCCTTTGTAAGTCCTGCAAGATGGAAGATATAGTCGAAATCACTAAACACATCGATAAGGGATTCTATATTTGTGCAGTCACCTGTAACGAGTTTTAGATCAAGATGCTCAATCCATTTAAGGTTAGAGGTTTCTCTCACCAGACAGGAGACCTCAAAACCTCTCCTGACGAGTTCTTCACATAGGTGGCTTCCTATAAAGCCTGTAGCTCCTGTTACGAGAGCCTTCATAAGGTAGCAATATTTTGGGCAATAAATATGCTAAGAGTCAAGCCCAAATTAAAGGCTCATAGACTCGAGCCTTGATATACGCTCCTCTATTGGTGGATGTGTACTGAAGAGTTTCAATATTCCTCCTCCTGATAACGGGTTGACTATAAACATATGGGATGTTGCAGGGTTAGCTTTCATTGGGATCTTCTGAGATGCCTGATGAAGTTTCCTGAGGGCCCCTGAAAGATATCGTGGGTTTCCGGCAATCCTTGCACCACCTTCATCTGCTACATATTCCCTTGACCTTGAGATAGCCATCTGTATAATCATTGCAGCAATCGGGCCTACAATCATCATAACGAGGGCAGCTATTGGGCTACCTCCTTCGTCGTCATCTCCCCTGTGACCAAAAATCATTGCCCACTGCGCCATCTGAGCAAGGAAGCTGATAGCAGCTGCTATTGTCGCAGCAATAGTACTTATAAGGATATCCCTATGTTTGACATGTGCAAGCTCATGGCCTAGCACACCCTGAAGCTCTTCCTTGCTCAGGATGCGCATAATACCTGTTGTGACAGCAACAGCTGCGTGCCCGGGGTTCCTGCCGGTTGCAAAGGCATTAGGCTGCTCCTGATCAATTATATAGACCCTGGGCATGGGTATCTCTGCCTTCTGTGCAAGCCTTCTTACTGTCCCATAGAGATCAGGCGCTTCTGCCTCTGTGACTTCTTTTGCCCCATACATCTTAAGGACAATCTTATCACTGAACCAGTAGGCAAAGAAGTTCATCCC
>JBGOWS010000085.1:0-8128 GCA_041478735.1 Thermodesulfovibrionia bacterium
ATAAATAGAACAACCTTATCCCCTCGTTTTACCAATTCTTTTATTGTATTAATGATCATTGTAGACACTCCAAGTGGATAACGGTACATTACAATTGCAATTTTTTTCATTGATACTTTCTATTTATCTCTGTTCAAAAAGAATGTAAGTCATGTAATAAACACTCAGGTCTCTCTCTCGATAATTCCTTTTTAATTGATAAGGTTAAACTTCTACCCACGGCATGTCTTTCACTTTTGGCCATCTTTCACTTTGATAGTATCTCGACTGTGGATTATTATGAATTTCTTCAATAGACACTTCAGGGAAATAATCTAAGCCTATATCGTTTCGCATAAATATTACATTAAAACCGTATCTATGTGATCCGATAAGTCTATAGCCTTTTTCTGAACATAGCTTTTTCATTGCCAACAATGATGCGCTTCTGAAGTCATGTTTATCTTCTGGCAAATTCTTATAACAAAAATTGGGATTATGTGGAATGGTCAAAGCAAGATTTGACGGTATGACATCATTCGTTTCGCAAATAATTAACCTCGGGTTAAGGCTTGTTATTGCTTTCAGCACCCAGTAATCATTCCCGTCAATATCCAGACTCAATAAATCGATTTCTCCTGAAAATCCATTGCTTTTAATTAATTCGTTTACATTTTCTGCAGTTAGCCAAGCCTGCTTGAAAATTGGCGGATACAGAAAAGTAGAAGGATGTTTGCGATAAAAATCCATTCCAGAATTGACATTTTCAATATCACCATCAAATAGCAAACCTTCCCAACCGTGATTGATTATCAGATTAGCAGACATACATTCTCGTCCATTTCCTGCACATATTTCCACAACTCTCTTATTCGTTGTCCCAATAACAAAAAAAATATAGAGAAGAATACCGTCTTCTTCAAATTGTGAAAAAGCTTTAAACCCTACATCATCCAAACTGGGCATATCACTGGGCTTGCACAGTGATTTAAGCAGCCTATACTGGTTCTTTAATAAGCATTGTAATTCAGACGAATTACTGGGGTTTTCATATACCCTTGCGGATGATATTTTTACTAATTGTAATTTCAAATAATTTTTTACATGTCTTTTCAGTTTGCTTAATAGAGCCATAAACACACTCCTTATGTACCAACGTCGATTCAGTCCATATAAGAATCTTTTAATACCCAGGATAGTAAATTCTTGTCAAAGAAAACTTTTTTCTGATGATATAAAAATCCTGCTATATAGTACAGCCATAGCACTATTTTGATAGGATGTATTTTCTTGAAATTAAGAAATAAAGATAGATAAATACGAACCATTCGCAAGCAAAATGAGAATAACAGCAACAATCTATTTTTCCCGGCCCTGATTTGGATATAGGAATAGGTAATTCCCTGGGCAAATGCCCTCCTATAGAAATATTTAGGGGTCATTCTGTTTTTATCGATTATGTGAAAAACTGAGGCCTTCGGATTAAATAATGTCTTATAGTTTAAATTTCTTATTTTGCCAACAACTGCTGTTTCACCGTCTCCCCTATATCGGATAAGTTCATTGGGCATGGAATCCGGATGGAAGCCGTTACACTTCATGAGTAAGTCTTTCCTAACAGCAATATTGCATCCGCAGACATAGTCTGTTCTGATATATTTCATTGTGTCTCCAAAGTCCATCAGACTGAGCCAACCTAATACTCTTCCATAGGAGCACTCTTCCCACTGAAGATCCAACCACTTAGGTGAGGTTTCTTCAAAATGTGGAAGAATATTGCCGGTAACTATTCCCACGGAAGAATCTTGGAAACCCTCATAAACGCCTTCAAGCCAGTTTCCCGAAACGATAACATCATCATCGAGGTAAGCCAATATATCTCCGAATGCCTCCGTTGCCCCTCTGTGTCTGCCATTATGAAGTCCTGGCTTCGCCTCGTAAAAGTATTTAAGATTGCTGATCTTATTCATATAGTCATCAACCACTTTCTTGGTTTCATCCGTGGATGCGTTGTCAATGACTATAACCTCATAGTTTTCTAAGGGAAAAACCTGCCCGGCCAGACTGTCTAAGGTTTTAACGATTACGTGTGCCCTGTTTCTCGTAGGAATAATAACGGAGATTTTAACGGAGTGCATAGTCTTAATTTTTCCCTATGATAAACCATCTATTGTCTTCCGCGCACAATAACGTTATGAACTTAAACGGGGAATCAAGATAATACTCTTTGGCGCCGTCAAGGAGATCGACCCCGCTCGCTTTCACGGTTATTGCATGGAAAAAACTGTCTATCTTCTTTACGGTAAATATGAATCCTTGTATGTCCTTTTCACATGCTGGCAGACGGATAACGATATTCTGAGTTGTTGCGTCCGCTAGAATGATATTATCATTTTCATCGATCTGGTAGTCCTGATCTGTGACAATGTCGGACTTTGCTCTGGCCCGAAGATAGGACTCAATAAGCACGTAGGGAGGCCTGATGATTTCGTTGGCTTGGACATTGCCCGATGCGGTATAGGAAGCACTTGGAGGCAGTTCGATGCGGCAGCCGTACAATTCAGTCCCTGCATTAAAGCTTCGTGAACCGAGGTTCAGGAAGTTCCCGCGATTCGCGCCGCCATTTAGTGTGATTGTTGTGCCGACTGGTGAACCGATAACATAAGGTCTCGCTAATTTGATACCAGGTTCGCTGAAAAGAAAATATCGCTCGTGCCCAAATGTAACCCAGTTAGCAATGTACAGGTCGCAATTCTGCTTTTTGCTGCCAGTCATCTTTATATCATAGCCATAGTAGCCTTTTTCGACCCATATATTATCAAAAACTGCACCGAATCCTTCTATAGTGTGCACAACATCCGATAAATCAAGTTCCGACATATCATTTGAAATATCGGTCCAAAAGCCATGCTCCGAAACAGGGCTTTTGCCTCTGTTGTTGTTTTTAAGAGATTTGAAGACCCTCCACTCCTTCCCGACCAGCATTCTAGACTTGTCATGCAAAGCATATGTTTTCGAAAGACTCCACTCCTCCATATCTGTAATACCTCTGAGATAGGCAAAATAACAGTCTCTGACTGTCACATTATATGCGTTCTCAATAACTATATGGGCATGCCCTTTGTAGTACATTCCCCTCCCTGCGAAACTGCAGTGATGTATGTAGGCATTTGTCATGCTCTTGACTGAACTATAGCCACTTGCCCATCGAGGAGATATTTTAAAGTAGTCATCACGGAGTATAGCGACAGTAAATCTTTGAGTTGCTATCGGGGTAAGCTGAAAATAAATATCATAAAATTCGTTCACCTCGGAAGAGACGTTATAGATAGCGCCGTACTTGAAATCTCCATATATGTCCAGATGTCTCAAAATAATCCTGTTTGATTGGTCATTAGCATCTCCGGGATTCTGTACTGTCCCGCTGCGCCTGCCGATGAGAAATGCAACCGATGGGACCGCCGTTGGTCGACCTCCGATAGTAATATGTTCAAATATATATTTTCCATCCCCGCTTCCCATAAGTTCTACAACCGGCTTGTCAGCGACATATGCCAATATGCGCGTATTAAATTTCCCGTCTCCGGTCACAAGAATCTGTTTATAAGCTGAAGGGGGGAGATTGAAGTCTAATGAATCGGTTATCTTGTAATCGCCCTTTGGAAAATACAAAACGCCGCCCCTCTGCTTAATGAAATCTATGGCCTTTTGAATCGAAGCCGTATCATCGGCGCTATTGTCGCCTCTCGCGCCGAAATCCCTAACATTTACAACCGAGGCATCTTTCTTGAACCTATCAGAAATATAGCTGCCCGATTCTTGTTCTGTTTGCGAAGATGACTCTTCTGGCACCGAAGCAGGCTTCTTTGATTCAGCGAAGGCAAAAGAATTTATTAGGAATAGATATATAAAAAACGTTGAAAGAATATTCAATTTCTTCATAGTAAAAATAGAAATAAACGATAAAGAAGTTATCGTCCGTTGCCCATTTTCTCACAAATAAAAATGTTCAGCATTGCAAGTTTAGGTCTAGCGATGAAGTCAAGGATATTGTGCAACCAGATAAATTTGGAAGGCCAATGGCAAATTAATCTGCCGTAGATAATTGGTAATGTAAGAGTGATACCGCGGATATCGCCAATCGCAAAGCCCGCTTTCTTGAGCAGTCCAACATTTTCATTCATCGGTCTCTCTCCAAGATGGTTTTCTATAATATCCGTTCTGTCTATGACACCGAACAATAAGAATCTGATCCTCGAATTCATGTGAGCAAGATTCGGAATAGCTGCCAGCAATTTGCCACGAGGTTTAAGGATCCTCGATATTTCCTTAAGAACTTTTGGCTGATCAGTAAACGGGATGTGTTCGAAGACGTCTAACAGCAGAACAGCATCGAATTCTTCGTTCTTATAGGGCATGTTCAGAATGTCACCATGCAGAACATAATCACTCTCGTAATTCAGGTCTATCCCACAGATATCAAATCCCTTCGCGATGTATTCCTCTACAAGGACACCCTCTCCGCAGCCGGCATCAAGAATTCGCAAGCCCTGTGGTAAGTTGTCCAAAAAACTTCTTACATAGTGCATTTTTTTGAGATAAGTTGGGGTATATGACCAGTTTGGATCCAAGTTCCTGTGGTAATCACCCTTTATGGCATATTCCCAGCCTCGAAACTCTTTTTTGTCGTCAGCATTCATTTCGTAACCGCCTCTTTGGCCAGCCTAAAAAACTTTTTAATAAAATCCTCCTCTATGATATTCATAAAGAGAATATAACTTATTGCACCTACAGCGAGAGTCCCCGATAGATTTAACCATTCAGGCATTCTGTTAGCTATATTCATTATATAGAAAAGGCAGTAAACAACTGTTCCCATTACAAGGACACCCATTAAAGGAGCCTTAATACAATCTATAATGTAGGTAACCGGGAGTTTAAACAATTTATGCACTACAAAAAGGTGAAGGCCGATTCCTATAATAGCAAGGGCCAATCTTGCAAGACAAAATATGGAAAGACCATAGGAAGCTGATATTGTGTAAACTGGTATGTAAAAAAACACATGTATAATCAAAAGTTTTGAGTTGATATCTGGTCTGCCTAAAGCTCTGTACGCCTCAAGATTAAGTCCAACCAGCCATGCTATCGCCTCTCTAAGGCCTATAATTGCGAGGACTATATCGAGACCCTGCCATTTCTGTCCGAATATCACCGAAGAAATAGGTTTTGCCAGTATGAAAATGCCCACGCCTATTGGTAAAGCGAAGGTAGCTATTACATTAGTCATTTTAAGGAAGGTTTGAATGAATTTCGTCGAATCTATTTTCAATCTGGAGAATGCTGGATACACGATAGGAACAATCGGGTTGATGATTATGCCGAATGCGATTGTAAGTATGTTGATTCCTATCCGGTAAATTCCCAATTCCCTAACACCTAAAAAATGGCCCAAGACAATCAAATCTCCACACATAAGCAACCATCCGAGAAATGATTCTATTGTGACCCATGCGCTGAATCCGAATAATTGCTTTGCTAAAGGAAAATCATAATTTAATTGTGGTCTCCATTTGCTGAATTTCCAGAAAAGCAGAACTTGAACGACAGCGCCTGTTAAAGTCCCAAATACCAATGCCCACACACCGTAGCCATATAATGCCAAGGGGATAGAAATAAAACCGGGAACAGCCGAAGAAGACAGTCTGATAAAAAATAGCTGCTTAAACTGAAATCTTCTCTGAAACAAAGCTTGATGTACTGTGACAAAGCTGAAAAGAATAATCTGAAAACATAAAACCCTCACTACATCAATCACCTTGGGTTCATGGAAGAAGACAGAAATCAGGGGAGCAGTCAAAAAGATTATGAGATAAATCACGATAGATAAAGGCAGATTTGTCCAGAAGACAATATTTGCAGATTTCTCTATTTCGGTCTCACGCTGGATGAGTGTTTTCCCGAGTCCAAAATCCTGAAAGATCTGGGCAAGCCCGATAGCTATCATTGCAACGCCCACAACACCAAAATCCGCTGGAGTAAGCAGGCGGGCGAGAATCAGAGTTACTATTGGCTGAATGGAGCGGGATGCGATCTCACCCAACGCAGTCCATTTTACAGATTTAATGGCAAATAATTTTACACTAAATTTTTGTGCGTTCATCATTTCAACTTTTAAGTTTTGCTTTAATATATTCATAACAAAATCTTGGAGAAAAAAGAAATTTTGACGAAGGTTTTTGATTTTTAATTGAATCAAGCACTTTAGGAACCAAATCCTTAAATTTAATTTCTGAAACCCTATTAACATTTTGTTTGAATTTTTTTTCTACTATAAGTTTTTTCATCGAGTTAGGCGTTAACATATCTATATATAAAGGCACATTTACAAGTTGTTCTAATTCCTTATTCAAATCAGATTCATAAGGGTTGCACCATGAGAAGTCCTCTGGCAGGATACCTTTGTTATAAGCAATTTTTTCAAGTTCTGTCCCAGGAAAAATTATGGACGGTTGAAAAGAACATGTAGCAGTAAATCTTTCAAGTTTATAAATTAAATCTAATGTTTGCTTTACATCTTCTACCGTCTCGTCAGGATGAGAAAACATAAAATACGGTGATACTCTTATGCTGATTTCACTACACTTCTTGCAAAAATTCACAACTTGTTCAATAGAAATACCCTTATTGATTTTCGAGAGAATCCTTGGCGAGCCTGATTCTATGCCAACTACAAGAGAAACACAGCCTGCCTGTTTCATCAAATCTAAAATGTCTAAAGGTATATTAGCTCTACTTTCACACCACCATTTTAAATCAATCTTCCTATTTAAAATTTCCTGACAAACAGCCTTTACATGAGGAGGATTGGCTGTAAAAGTCAGGTCTAGAAAATTTATGCCTTCTATATTAAATCTTTCTTTCAAAAGCTCTATTTCATCGACAACACTTTTTGCATTCCGTACGCGATATTTCATTCCAGCCCTCGAACAAAATATACATTTATATGGACATCCACGAGAAGACATAATGCTGATTGCACGAACACGCTCTGGATAATTGAAAAGATATTCGGGATATTCATCCCATGTAAATTTCGAGTAAATCGGTATGCTGTCAAGATCTTCAAAAATTGCTTGATTTGGATTTTCGATAATTTGGCCATTCCGCCGATATGTAATACCTTTTATCTTTTCAAAACTTTCCCTTTTATTAATAACATTCGCAATATCCACAATTGTTATTTCTCCCTCCCCACGAGCAACAACGTCAATTTCCGGAATTTTTTCTAAAGTGTCTTTTGCACAATGCATGAAGTGGACTCCACCCACAATTATCCATGAGTCAGGATGAGTCTTCTTAATATATTTTGCAATCTTAATAGCCTCAAAACGAGTATAAGTTGTTGCCGTAATTCCAAAAATCAGCGAATTATGGTTTTGTAAAACTTCCTCTAAAGAAACGTTCCTATATCTTTTATGTTCTAAATCTATTATTTGTACTTCAAAAGGTGTATATTTTTCTATGGATGCTGCGAGAAAAAATAAAGTGAAAGGGCGAGCCAATTCCCAGTGTTCCTCTGCCTCCGCTCCATATAAAGGTTTTGGTGGTTGAATAAGTGTTATCTTCATTTACATACCTCCCTTAGTGTCTTTACTACTTGCTCAATTTGTCCATCTGACAGTGTCAACCCAGACGGTAAGTACAATCCCTGTCTCGCAATCCGCTCTGATACAGGATAACTTTCACCTTTAAACAATCCCATTTCATAAAAAACAGGCTGTTCATGCATGCCCAAAAAGAAGGGCCTTGTTCCGATTCCTTTTGCTTTTAGCCTCTTTCCTAATTCATCTGCATCCATTCCCGTCTTCTCATAAATCACAATCCCATACATCCAATACACATTTTTTGCCCATTCTTTTTCGACCGGCAGTCGAAGACCTTCAACATCTTTCAGCAACCGCGTATATTCAGCAGCGTTCCGTCGCTTAATCTCGACAAACTTCTCGATCCTCTCCATCTGCGCGACACCGACTGCAGCCTGGAGATTAGTCATTCTGAAATTCTCACCCAGTTCCTCATGATAAAACCTGCGGCCTTCCTTGAAGCAAAGGTTCCTGTGCAACCTCGCCCTTTCAGCAAGCTTATC
>JBGOWS010000312.1:0-2578 GCA_041478735.1 Thermodesulfovibrionia bacterium
AGTTGGCGGAGATGTGGATACAACAGCTGCAATGGCTGGAGCAATCAGCGGTGCTTATCTCGGAATCGGTGCGGTACCGTCACACTTAACAAATTATCTTACCGACCGCGGCACATGGAAGTTCGATGAACTCGTAGAATTAGCACATAAGTGCTATGGAATAAAAATGCAACATGCCCAATAAATATCATTTATAAAAGCCAATAAAGCAAAACTTTAACCAAATTCCTCCTTGCCCCGTTAGAAAATTTTTCTAACGGGGGTTACATCCCTTGACAAAATACTGCGTCGTAGTATACATATGTATATATGAATTTGGATTCTCCTCCCTTTTCCAAGGAGAGGTAGGTGGGGTATTGGTAAAAAGATTATTCCAAAACCTCCCCTCACCCCTCCTTGCTAAGGAGGGGAATATCTATGAGAGGGATATTTTCATTATGAAAGAGCTTACAGAAAAACAGAAAAGAATACTGGAATTCCTCGTAGAGTACACGAAAAACCATGGATACCCTCCAACTGTCAGAGAGATAGGGAAGCACTTCAGGTTTCTATGGGCTGCTGCAAGAGGACATCTCCAGGCTCTTGAAAGGAAGGGGTTTATAAAATTAAAGCCTGCCAAATCCAGAGGCATTGAGATTCCAGGCTTAATGCCATCAAGCGGCTTCATGCTTCCTGTTGCAGGAAAGATACGAGCAGGCAAACCCATACTCGCAAGAGAGGATATCGATGCGCACATACTGGTCGATAAGTCCTTATTCCCGCATTCAGATTCATTTTCTTTACGAGTGACAGGCGACAGCATGATAGAAGTAGGGATACTAAACGGAGATTATGTTGTAGTAAGACCACAGAAGACAATAGAAAACGGAGAAATAGGTGTTGTCCTCATAGAAGACGAGGCGACCATAAAAAGGGTTTTTAGAGAGAAAAAGAAAATAGTTCTTAAACCTGAAAATAAGGATATGAAACCAACAACCTATAACCCTAATGAAGTAACTATCATAGGCAAGGTTATAGGAGTTATAAGGAAGATATAACCCATGAGTTGCAAAAAACACTTCACATGGAATGGTTGTCCGAAAAATACCCCTCACCTTTACCCTCTCCCGCAAGGGGAGAGGGTAAGGTCCCCTCTTGAGAGGGGTGCAGGGGTTCCTCTCCCTTGACGGTCTACGACTCGTAGAGGAGGGGATTAAGGGGAGGGTGTGGTATTTTCATGGCCCATTGTAAGCCAAAGGCTCGTGTGGGGTTAGGATAATTAATGGATATCGGAGAAACAATAAGCGTTATAGCATCATTTGGCTTGCCGTATAAGATACGGCCTGTGAGATTCAAGTGGTCCGGGAAACTGTTTGAGGTCAAGGATATCACCTATTCATGGCAGACAAAGGAAGGTCAAAACAAGATTTATCATTTCTCGATATCGGACGGAAAGACTTTGTATGAATTAAGCTTTGATACCTCATCACTTATATGGAGGCTCGAAAAGCTTGAGGTGTAGGCGTAACTTGTTTCGAGCAAGGGCATTTATTGTGATATAGTAATTGGCAAGGGGATATAAATTTGGGACAGACAAAAGATTTTTTTAAAGAGAAAAAGGCCTGGTCTCTCTTTAAAGATAAGATCCTTGATTATTATTTAGTTCCATATTTTTCCAAAATCCTTAGAACGGGTAAGCCCCTGGTAATATTTGATTGTTTTGCTGGAAAAGGAAAATTCGATGATGATGAAGATGGTTCCCCAGTTATTATTGCTAAACACATAAAATCTTCACTACAAAAAGATACGCCCATCACTGACAAGACTAAAGGGTTTTTCATAGAAAAGAAGTACAGTAAAGATTTAAAACTTAACCTAAAGGGCTATCCAAACACTGAGGTTTTAGAGGGGACATTTGAAGATAACTTAAAAAAGATTTTAGAAATAGAAAAAAATAGTAATGTATTTTTATATATAGATCCGTACGGTATAAAGAGCCTCAACCTGAATAACTTCTACCAAATTAAAAAAAAGAATTTCTATTCCGTTGAAATGCTTATGAATTTCAACTCCACCGGTTTTCTCAGAGAGGGATGCAGGTTATTGAAATATGAGGGCCTTTTTAAAGACGAAGAAATAGTCGATTATGAATTCGATGACGATGTGAACACAATCGAGAAAATGAACTCTATTGCTGGAGGAGATTATTGGCAAGACATATTAAAATCTTACTACGAGAAAAACATTGATATATACCAAGCAGAGGAAAAGTTTATATCAGAATACAGCAATAAAATTAAGGATATTTTCAAATATACAGTAAACATCCCCATTAAAGTTAAAACCACTCATCTGCCAAAATATAGATTGATTTTCGGATCAAACCATGAAGATGGCTTAGTACTTATCCGTAAATAAATATTTACTTTTTTAGAGAATTCTGTTATGAATCAGTGTGATAGATTAACATTACTTTCAAGGAGGTTGATTTATGGCAAAGCGGATAGCATCATGGGAGGTATCTGATTCTTTTTGGGAGCGTGTTGAACCACTGATTCCCCGGCAGGAGCGGGACAAAGAGAAGACGTACAAACGCAAA
>JBGOWS010000257.1:0-3459 GCA_041478735.1 Thermodesulfovibrionia bacterium
CGCTTTAGGTTTCTTTTTTAAATAGGCATGTAGAAGGATCATCTCATTGCCTTTAAGAACAACATAAAATATTCTGTGATGTTTACTATGTGACCTTATTTTTAATTCCCATAGCTTGCCCTCAATTTGCCTGAATTCAACTCCTACAGCATCTGTGCCGTATTCTTGTATTCCCTTTAAAGCAGAGAGTAACTCTGCCCTTTCTTCCTTGTTGTGTATCCCATCAATGTATCTCTCAACAGGTGCTTTTCCTGATGAACTCCGCCAATAGTTTATGTGAAACATCATTTATTTATAATATACAACCAATTTGATGTGTAGTCAAATTTTACAAAGGATTTCCTGAATTTCCTGCTCTGCCAATTGCTGGGCATAGAATTACTGTCTTTTCTCTGTGCAGTTTTTGTGCAGTTCATACCTGCAAACATAGGTAAAAATAAAAATGCCTTGCCCTCTCTGGTATCCTTTAAATGCAAGTAAATATAAGCATTTGCAAGGATATGAAAAAGCAAGGCATTGTCT
The DNA here is from genome assembly GCA_041478735.1 of Thermodesulfovibrionia bacterium. GTDB lineage: Bacteria > Nitrospirota > Thermodesulfovibrionia > Thermodesulfovibrionales > SM23-35 > JBGOWS01. The sequence goes on from JBGOWS010000257.1 coordinate 523, forward strand.
GTGGTATAACTCTTAATCAGCGGGTCGCAGGTTCGAATCCTGCACGGCTCACCATATTTTTCAACAGGTTGCATTGACCCGCTTTTCATCTTCTGCCAATAAATCAAAAACAGGAAGGAACTTTATAAATAATGACTGCCGAAGCCTTAAATCGACTACCTTGCGGGCTGAAGCATGGATCGATATCCCAACTACCCGTTGTCCGATGCTCCCACCCTATAACCCAATTTGTAGTCTCTGCTAAGGAACACGAATAAAGAGTGTAAGTGGTAATTGCATAAAAAACGGCAGTCTTCCGTTTATTTATAATGGTATAAAAAGGCAGGTGCATAAAGAACCACCTCTTGGTATAATGCAGAAAGAAAATGGACAAAGAAAGTCCACGCTGCAAGAGGAAATGAAAAATATGATATTTGTAGAAACTTTCAAGGGAAAATCGATTACGGAACACCGTGTTGAGATCGTGGAAAGGAAAGGTACAGGTCATCCTGACTATATGTGCGATTCCATTATGGAAGCTGTTTCGGTAACTTTGTCACAGGAGTATATCAGGGAATTCGGAACAATACTCCATCACAACATAGATAAAGGACTGTTTGTAGCAGGAAAAGTGAAGAAGCATTTTGGAGGAGGTAAGGTCCTAAAACCTATGGAACTGATTATCGGGGACAGGGCGACTCTCAAGGCTGCAGGCAGAGAAATACCGGTAGGCGATATTGCCATAGATACTGCCAAGAGATGGATTAAAAATAATATGAGATTTATCGACCCTGAAAAACACCTGAAATACCGGGTTGTCCTTGCACCAGGCTCAGAGGAGCTAACCGATATTTTTTTGAGACCCGGGAAAGTCAGGGTTGCTAATGATACCTCTGCAGCTGTTGGGTTTTATCCTTTAAGTCCTATTGAAAATATGGTTTTTACACTGGAAAGGCATCTTAATTCAAAAGAGTTTAAAGGCAGATATCCCGAAACCGGTGAAGACATAAAGGTGATGGGATTGAGGAGAGGGAATAAACTGGAGTTAACTGTTGCAATGCCGTTACTCGCCTCATACATTAGCTCTGAGGAAGAATATTTCGAGAAAAAGCACCTCATACATGGAGAGATGGAGGAATTTTGTAAGGGCCTTCATGGATTCAAGAAAATAGATATTCACTTTAACACCCTCGATGAGAAAGGGAGAGGATTCGGCGGCATTTATCTGAGCCTTTTAGGGACATCTGCGGAGGATGCTGACTCAGGACAGGTCGGTCGCGGCAACAGAGTGAACGGACTCATCTCCTTGAACAGGCCTCTTGGTACTGAGGCGGCAGCGGGAAAAAATCCGGTCAGCCATGTCGGCAAAATATATAATGTCCTTTCCCATAAGATTGCAAAAGAGATATATGAAAAAATAGATGGGATAAAAGAGGTATATGTCTTGCTTTTAAGCAGAATCGGAACTCCCATTGACAGCCCGCAAATGGCTACTGCCCAAGTTCTACTTGAAAGGGGAAGGGGGATCAACGAGATTGCAAGGAAAGCAGAGGAAATTTTTGAAAAAGAACTTTTAAGAATAAATAAATTCTGCATGGAATTGAGTAAAGGTATTTATCCTATCTGTTAACCCGCATGGGCTAATTTCTTGGATGAAATCTTATAACTTGTGTTAAGATGAAATACTAACAAACTATTTACAAGCCGTGACTTTTTAAAAGAATTTGGTGAGGTTTTCTGCCTTTAGAGGAGATTCTCGGGATTAAGATATACCGACTATTTAAAAACAAATTTATGATACTTAGGGGGTGAATCATGTTGGGTAAAAATTATTTTTTTACTTCGGAATCTGTAACAGAGGGCCATCCGGATAAGATCGCGGATCAGATCTCTGATGCAATATTAGATTCGATAATTGGTAAGGATCCTTTTGCCAGGGTCGCATGTGAGACACTTGTTACAACAGGGTTGGCGTTTGTGGCTGGTGAGGTCACTACAAGCTGCTATGTTGAGATACCGGATATAGTGAGAGAGACTATAAAAGAGATTGGTTATACAAGGGCAAAATATGGATTCGATTACGAGACGTGCGCTGTGATCACTTCTATTCACGCACAATCCTCGGACATCGCCCTTGGTGTGGATATAGGAGGTGCCGGTGACCAGGGTCTGATGTTCGGATTTGCATGTAATGAAACCGAAGAACTCATGCCACTTCCAATCTTGCTTGCCCATAAACTTGCCATGAGATTAGCAGAAGTCAGGAAGAAAGATATTCTCGGCTATTTAAGGCCTGACGGTAAGACACAGGTGACCATTGAATATAAAGACAACAAACCCGTTAGAGTAGACAGTGTTGTTATTTCAACTCAGCACAGTCCTGAGGTTACTCTAAAAGAGATAAAAGAGGACGTTATTGAGAAGGTAATAAAGCCTACAATACCTGCGGATATACTCGATGAGGAGCATATTAAATATTTCGTAAATCCAACGGGACGTTTTGTTGTTGGAGGACCAATGGGTGATACAGGCCTTACAGGGAGGAAGATTATTGTTGATAGTTACGGAGGAGTCGGAAGTCATGGCGGTGGCTGTTTCTCTGGTAAAGACCCTTCAAAGGTAGACAGGTCAGGCTCTTACATGGCGAGGTATATTGCAAAAAATATTGTTGCAGCCGGGCTAGCTGATAGGGTTCAGGTCCAGATAGCGTATGCCATTGGCGTACCTGAACCAGTATCTGTTCTAGCCGAGACATTCGGCACAGGCAAAATACCTCCGGAGGATATTGTAAAAATCATAAGGAAGAATTTTGATCTAACACCGAAAGGTATGATCGAGACCCTCGATCTCAGGAGACCCATCTTTAAAAAGACAGCAGTATATGGACATTTTGGACGAAATGACCCTGATTTTACCTGGGAAAAAACAGACATGGCAGGGGCATTAAAGAAAGAGGCA
>JBGOWS010000026.1:0-14480 GCA_041478735.1 Thermodesulfovibrionia bacterium
TTGAGCCTTGATAGCACCGGTTTTAATATATTTATTCTCGGTGAGCATGGCACAGGCAAAATGACCACGGTAAAATCATTCCTTTCGCGTAAGGCGATGACCGAACCCGTACCTCGTGATTGGTGCTATGTTTACAATTTTAAGGACCCCGATACACCACTGGCTATCTCTCTTAATCCCGGTGAAGCGGTTGTATTCCAGAAAAATATGGAAGAACTTGTCAAGATACTGAAAGTTGAAATTCCGAAGGTCTTTGAATCAATGGAGTATGAAAAACAGAAAAACAAGACGATAGATGAGTCTCAGAAACAACAGAAAAGCATTTTTTCCAGCCTCGAGGAAGAGGCTCGGGAGAAAGGTTTTTCTGTTCGGAAAACAGTTAGTGGACTGATAATAATACCTGTAAAGAAGACAGGAGAGCCATTAAAAGAGGAAGAATACGAGTTACTTGATGAGAGGACAAGGAAGAAGATAGACGAGACAGGGAAGACTCTTCAAGAGAAGCTTAATGATATGGCGCGTATGGTGCGGGAAAGTGAAAAGATGCTTAAGGAAGCAATCAGAAAGCTCGAAAAAGAAGCGGCTCTCGCTGCTGTAGGCCATCTCATTGAAGAACTAAAGAACAAATACAGTGAATATGAGAAGATTACAGCATATCTCGAGGATGTAAAGGAAAATATCCTTGAAAACCTTGATGACTTTAGGATTCAGGAAGAGCAGGCCCCTCCATTACCGTTTATGAAACTTCCAAAATCGGAGCCCACGTTTACAAGATATACCATAAATGTCCTTGTTAACAATAAGGATTGCAAGGGTGCACCGTGTGTATTCGAAAGTAATCCAACTTATTACAATCTTTTTGGAAGGATTGAGCATAAGATACAGTATGGGATTGCAATAACAGATTTTTCAATGATAAAAGGAGGCTCGGTGCATAAGGCAAACGGCGGATATATTGTAATCAATGCCCTTGACCTTCTGAGAAACATCTTTGCTTACGATGCACTGAAACGCGCTATCAGGAATAAAGAGGTAAAGGTAGAGGACGTCTGGGAACAGTACAGGCTGATAACAACAACTACCCTCAAGCCCGAGGCTATACCACTTGATGTCAAGGTTATCCTTTTAGGAGACCCTTATCTCTATTATCTCCTGTACAACCTTGATGAAGATTACAGAGAACTTTTTAAGGTTAAGGCTGATTTCGACAACAGGATGGATAGGACAGATGAGAATATTCATAAATATGCCTCTTTTGTTGCTACCATGTGTAGAGAAGAAAAACTCCTTCCCTTTGACAGGAGCGGCGTTGCAAAGGTAGTCGAACTTGGTTCAAGGCTTGCAGAGTACCAGAATAAATTATCTTCGAGGTTCAGCGATATCTCCGATGTTATAAGGGAAGCAAGCTACTGGGCAACAAAAGCCAATAGTAATATCGTGAGCGACAGGCATGTCCAGAAAGCAATAGATGAGAAAATATTAAGGACAAACAGGATTGAAGAACGCCTGAGGGAGATGATATTAGAAGGGACTATAATTGTTGATTTAACAGGAGGGAGAGTAGGACAGATTAACGGTCTTGCTGTGCTTGACTTGGGTGACTACAGTTTTGGAAAACCCTCCAGAATAACAGCAAGGACATATGCAGGCAAGGCAGGTGTTGTAAATATAGAAAGAGAGACAAAGATGAGTGGCAGGATACATGAAAAGGCTATACTGATAATCACTCACTACCTTGGAAGCAGATATGCAATAAATAAGCCAATAAGCCTGTCTGCATCAATTGCCTTTGAGCAGTTATACGATATAGTTGAGGGTGATAGTGCTTCATGTGCTGAGCTTTATGCACTTTTGAGCAGTATCGGAGGGGTTACGTTAAAACAGGGCATAGCTGTTACAGGTTCTATGGACCAGAATGGCGAGGTTCAACCTGTTGGCGGTATAAATGAAAAGATTGAAGGCTTTTTTGACCTTTGCAGGTTAACAGGTCTTGATAGCAGCCACGGTGTGATAATACCAGCGAGGAATGTCAAAAACCTGATGCTGAAAAAGGATGTGGTTGAAGCTGTAAAAGAGGGGAAGTTTTTTATCTATCCGATCCAGAAAGCTGACGAGGGCTTAGAGATTATTACAGGCATGCAGGTCGGCGGACTCAAGGATGATGGAACATACACGGAAGGTACTATTAATTACCTTGTAGTAAAACGTCTTACGGAAATATCAGAGGCCATGGAGAAGAAAAAAGAAAAGGAAGAAGAAAAAGATGAAAAAGAAAAAGATAAATGAAGAAAGCGGTATGGCTGATTGAAGCCGGTTTATTCATTATCCTGTCCATACCGTTAGCAATTTTGCCATTTAATTGGTCGATGAAGGCCGGAGAGTTATTCGGCCTTTTGCTTTTTTATCTATGGGGAAGCAGAAGAAGAATTGCTATAGAGAATATCAAAGAGTCATTGGTCAGTGGTCAAGGGTCACCCCCCCCTAGCCCCCTCTTAGCAAGGGGGGGATGGGGGGGTAACTCCGAACTAATTGCAAGGGAAACCTTTAAGAATCTTGGTAAGTCTTTTGTAGAAATTATTAAGGTTTATTATGGTTTTGGCGGGGAGATAATAGATTCTGTAGATATTGAAGGTATCGAAAACTTTAATAAGGCTAAATCAAAAGGTAAAGGGATTTTATTTATAGCTGGTCACTGCGGAAATTGGGAGTTAATGGCAATCACTATGTCTGCAAAGCTTTCAGGTGTTGCTGTTGTGGCCAGGCCAATTAATAACCCATATGTTAATAAATTTATTGAAAGTGTAAGACAGAATTATGGTAATAGCGTGATTTATAAACAAGGGGCACTAAAAACTATCATCCGAACACTGAAAAATAATGGCTGTGTAGGCATACTGATGGACCAGGCTGTTATACCTGATGAAGGATATGTGATAGATTTTCTTGGCAGGGGTGCATGGACAACAAAGATGCCCGCCCTTATAGCAAGAAAAACAGGTGCCGCGGTCTTGCCTTTGTTCCTACATAGGACTAATAAAGGACATAGAATGAAAATTTATCCAGAGGTAGAACTATCAAAAATTGTTGACATGGAAAGCGCGGTACCGGAGGATACAAAAAATTTTTCCAGGTTCATTGAAAATTACATACATGAACATCCTGCAGAATGGCTCTGGATTCATAGAAGGTGGAAGAGAGCGTCTTAAAAAACACATACACATAAAATGAACAACCCTGCGGCAGAGTCCGCAGGGTATCAAAAATCTCCCCTCCCTTGACGGGAGGGGATTAAGGGGAGGGCGAAAATAAAACGTTGTAACCACCCCCACCCTAACCCTCCCCCATCAATGGGGTGGGAAGTATAAGGAGACCCTGTAGCAAGACTACAGGGAATACGAGTTCATTTTTATAATAGATTTTTGATAAGGTGTCTACAAGGTTGACAAATAAGTCGAAATCACTTCATTATATAGCCCATGAAAGAATTGCTTTAAGAATCGATAGTATAGTTAGGCTCTTGCAAAAGTCCATTATCCCCCTCGCCTTTCCCTCTCCCACCAGGGGAGAGGGAAAATCCCCTCTTGAGAGGGGTGCAGGGGTGTGTATCCCCTCCCTCGATGGGAGGGGTTGGGGAGAGGGGGTGCTCATTTGAGACTTTTGCAAGAGCCTCTAGTGTTTATTGAAACTTAAAAGGAGGTGGCTATATGCTGAGACTGAAATGGTCTATAGTCTTATTGTTCCTATTTATTTTTGAAGGAAATGCAGTTGCGCAACAAATTCAGATGGTTCCTGTAACACCTGCCTATCAGTCACCTGCGGGTCCCATACCATCAGTCCCATATGTACAAGGACAACAGCCAATTCCCCAACTACAGCCTCAGCCAGTACAACCAGCTCCATCTCAGCAAGCAGTTCAGCCCCAACCATCAACACCAGAGGCGGCTGTACCAGTGGCAGCACCACCAGCCCCTCCACAACCCTCTATAGAAGAGCTTTCGGAGTTTGAGCAATATATTTCTGGTAAATTTCCATTGGCAGTTTCGCTCAACATCGGACAATTCGGTTACAGCCTCTTCAGAAAACCTCCTTCAACATTTGCACCTGTGGAAAAAGTGCCTGTGGGTCCTGATTATGTCCTTGGACCTAGTGATGAGATAAGGATAACTGTATGGGGAAAGATTGAAGGGCAGTGGAATGTCGTGGTTGACAGGGATGGAAATATTACTCTTCCAAAAATAGGTATTCTGGGTGTAACAGGCTTGACATTTAAGGAAATGAAGGAACTCTTGCTCAAAGAATTCTCAAAATATTACAAAGGCTTCGAGATGAACTTAAGCATGGGTGCATTAAGGACAATCAGGGTCTATGTTGTGGGCAGTGCAGAGAGGCCAGGCGCGTATACTGTTTCTTCGCTTTCAACCCTTATAAATGCCCTTTTTGAGGCTGGTGGCCCGAGTAAGACTGGAACCATGAGGGATATTCAGGTAAAAAGAAATGGTAAAACAATTGTCAATTTTGATATGTATGATTTTTTGTTGATGGGTGATAAAACAAAAGATGTAAGACTTATGCCAGAGGATGTGATATTTATACCACCAGTGGGTCCTCTCGCTGCCATTGCAGGGAATGTAAAGAGACCGGCAATATACGAACTTAAAGGCGAAACAAGGATAACATACCTCATTGCTATGGCAGGCGGGATAACTGCAACGGGCTATCTTCAGAGGATTCAGATTGAAAGGATTTATCAAAACGAAGTCAAGATAATCGTTGATACAAACCTTAAAGATCTCGACAAAGAAAAAGATATCGTTCTTAAGGATGCGGATTTAGTAAAGATTTTCCCCATAATTGATATGGTAATAAATGCTGTTAAATTAAAAGGAAACGTTACAAGACCAGGACAGTATCAGTGGTTTGAGGGGATAAAGGTCAGCGACATTATAAAAGACCCGGAAAAGGATCTCTTACCAGAAAGTTACTTTGAACATGCCCTTATAGAAAGATATATCCCACCTGACTACCACAGAGAGATTATCTCCTTAGATTTGCGTAAGGCAGTATTTGATAAAGATACAAGTGAAGATAAACTGCTTCAGCCGTATGACACGTTAACTATATATTTAAAGTGGGACTTTATAGAACGACCGATAGTGCGAATTACTGGTGCTGTAAACAAACCAGATAACTTTGAGTTAAGAAAGAATATGAAAATTTCTGACCTTATTAAATTGGCAGGGGGCCCTAAATACTATGCATTTCTAAAAGAGGCAGAGTTAACGAGGGTTACCCCGACACCAGAAGGTCCCAAGACTGAAAAGATTATGGTAAATCTTGAAAAAGCATTATCAGGTGAGCCTACATCTGACATTTATCTTAAACAGAATGACTATCTCTTTGTCCGCACAGTCCCTGAATGGGATCTCTATAAGACAATCACCGTATCCGGCGAGGTAAAGTTCCCGGGCACATACACTATCAAGAAGGGCGAGACCCTGTATTCCCTGCTTGAGAGGGCAGGTGGCTACACAGATAAGGCATATCTTAGGGGAGCTATATTTATTCGGGAAAGAGTGAAGGAACTTCAGCAAAAAAGTCTTGAGGAGATGATCTTAAGGCTTGAAAGAGAGCTACTTTCCGAAAGTTCGGTATCGGTGTCTACAGCCTTGTCTCAAGAGGAAGTCCAGGCGAAGAAGATTGAGATGGAACAGAAGCAGAAGTTTATAGAGTCATTGAAAAAGCTAAAGGCAACAGGCAGGATGACCATTAGACTTGCTCATCCCAGGCTGTTAAAGGGAAGCGAATACGATATTGAGCTTGAAGATGGTGACACTCTTTATATCACCATGAAAAACAATGTAGTAAATGTCGTAGGTGCAGTGCTGTCACAAGGTAGTTTTATTTACCAAGATAAGCTGAATTATAAGGACTATATTGAAATGTCAGGTAGATATTCAAGATATGCAGATACTGATAATGTCTATGTTTTGAAAGTAGACGGCAGCGCGAGGAGGTTAGCAAAAGGATTTATCAATTGGAACCCTTTCAAATATAGGTGGGAAATGACAGCCTTTGGTGAAGAGATAAAAGAGATTGAACCAGGAGACACAATTGTTGTTCCCGAGAAACTGGAGCGTATAGCATGGTTGCGAGAGATTAAAGATATAACGCAGATACTCATGCAAATGGCAGTGACTGCTGGTGTGGTAGTAAACCTATTCTGATAGGCAGGAAAGGTTAATGAATTTTACCTATCGCCTTACCTTTTTTTTTGCTTTATTCCTATTTTTTTATCCTTTCATGACTGCTTTTGCTTCTGATGAACCCTTTACGTATCCTTCAAATTGGGGTGGAACGGGGCTTATGGAGATCCCTACAGCAAGAGTAATTAGGGAAAATTCCTATCGCATTGGTATCAGTCAAATACACCCCTATAGATATTACTATGGCGCAGTGAGCCCTATGAAAGGACTGGAAATCAATGGCAGGATCACCGAAGTTATCGGTGTTCCTGCCCTAACATCTGCTTATGGCAATTTTAAAGATAAGGCATTAGATTTTAAATACCAGTTTATTCCTGAAGGCAAATATATGCCTGCTGCGGCATTGGGGATTATGGATCCACATGGTACACGAGTTTATCCCTCCCAGTATGTGGTAATAAGCAAGCAGATATATCCTTTTGATTTCACAATTGGATTTGGCAATGGAAGGTTTGGAAAGATACCACTTACTTCAGCCGGAGAGGGAATAAAGTTAGAAATTCTAAGTAATACTAAAAGTTGGCTTAAAGACTCTCAGTTCTTCTGGGGGATTCAGTTTGCCCTTTCCGAGAAGTATGCCTTAATGGTTGAGTACAATCCGATTAAATACCACAAACAAACCCATGACCCTGCGCCAAGTAAATACTTTCGTGAACCTGTGCCTTCAAATTACAATTTCGGTTTCAGGTGGAAGCCGTTAAAATGGACTGAGTTCGATGTAAGCTGCCAGAGAGGCAATCAAATAGGGGTAAATTTTTCAACGGCATTTAATATTGGAAGACCCCTTATCCCGATATATGATCACCCATATAAGGAGAATCCGCAGGAAAAATTAAATCCCTTCTCCGAAAGGTTACAAAAGGCATTATCCTATTCCGGCTTTAGTGATATAGGTGTTCTCATGGAAGGTAATGACCTATGGATAGAGGCGCAGAATGATACGTATTTTTACAACACGAAGGCAATTGGTGTGATTCTCAGAATACTTTCGGAGATTACATACGAAAATGCCCGGAACGTTCATATTATCCTGAAGGAAAATGGCATACCACTAATTGAGTTCAGAACTACGAAAGCAGATATAACTGATCTTTATTCCGAGAAATTGACCCTTAATGAATTTTTCTATCTGTCAGAAGTAAAGACGGATATATCAGAGACCCTTGATATCCCTAAATGGAATAAAAGATCATTCAGATACGGCATAAAACCATCCTTCCAGACTTTTCTGAATGACCCATCAGGTTTCTTTAAATATAGATTTGGTATTTCAGGATGGATAAGTTATCACCCGTGGCAGGGTACATCCTTTATTGCAGGCTTCGAGGGTTATCCTATAAACACCGTTTCTTCGGCAAATGAACCCTTATCAATACCGGTAAGGAGCGATATTGTATTGTATAAAAGGGAGAATATTGCACTCGGAAAGTTGATGTTTGAACAGCTTAAAAAAATAAAGCATGGACCGTATGGAAGGATTGCCGCAGGATTGCTGGATGTGCAGTATGCAGGACTTGATGGTGAGGTTGCTATGCCGTTGTTAAACGGCAGATTGATGGTAGGGCTGAGCGGCAGTCTTGTAAAAAAGAGGGAGCCTGATAATCCTTTTAAATTGAAAGAGAATGATGTTAAGGATTTCTATAGCACTGCATTTATTAATATGCGCCTGAATATTCCAGAACATGAGATTTCCATTGACCTAAAAACAGGGAGATTTTTAGCAGGAGACAGAGGCTCAAGAATAACCATATCAAAATTTATTAATGGAGTTATCCTATCAGCGTGGTATAGCTTTACAGATACGTCGGTATTTAAAGACAACATTAACAAAGGATATCATGATAAAGGTATAGCAGTAACAATCCCTATAAGGTTATTTAAGGGTGCTGATTCAAAGACTGCTTATAATTATTCGCTATCTCCGTGGACAAGAGATGTAGCGCAGGACATAGAGCATTATAATACCTTATTTGATTTTATGGGCAGAAATACAAAAATTTTTCTTGACAAAGATAAAAAACTGGCGTATTAATAAACAATAAACAAATGAGGCTCTTGCAAAAGTCTAAAAAAGGGCCCTTCTGTCATTCTGAGCTTGTCGAAGAATTACGGCAAATCAAACAGTTAGATCACCCTTCGACAGGCTCAGGGTGACAAATTAGGACTTTTGCAAGAGGCTCATATAAGATTCTCATATGAAAGGAGGGTTTGAAGATGGTAAAATTAGTAAACTGGAAAGTAGTTTTACTATTATTTTGTATTTTCTCTGTGAGTACGGCTTTACTGCCGGGCTTTATAACGAAAACGATGGCTGCTGAGCCTGAAGCTGGGGCTGCAGGCGCAGGGGCAGCAGGAGCAGAAACTGGGGCTGCAGCCGGAGCAGCAGCAGGGGTAACAACTGCAGCAGGGATATCAACAGGTACAATCATTGCAGCAGTAGCAGTTATTGCAGGTATAACAGCAGCAGTTGTTGCGGCTAGTGGTGGAGAAGCTACTGCAGTACATCATGTGACCCCAGTACATCATTAATGATGATTCTTAGATTTTAAAAAAGAATATAAAAAGGGCTGCATTTTTATGCAGCCCTTTTTATTGAGGTTAATGAGAATATGCAAAAATTAAAACCTGAGGCCATAGTGGTAATTTTAACGATGTTGTTGAGCTGTTTTTTTATACTGGATTTTTCTATCGCTGAATCAGCATATGAAAGTGAAACGGAATCCTTAATTCTCGACTCAGCAGAGAAATTCTTTCTTTTGTTGAAAAAAAGTGATTTCAAAAATGCCTGGGAGTTATTGACAGAAAAATCACGCAAGGCCGTAATCGATGACGTTTATAATGTATCAAAGAAATTGGGGCAGGAGATAAAAAAGGAAGCTGTGGCTAAAGATTTTAACAGTAATGGAGTAATATTTAACAGTTACTGGAATGCATATATTCAAAACTTTAATCCAGATATGGTTTTGGAGCAGAGCAAATGGGAAATAGGGCGTATCGGAAAAGATGAAGCTGAAATAATAATTAACTATAAAAAGTCAGAAAAACCTGCGATAGTAAAAATGCTTAAGGAAAATGGTGCATGGAAAATAGGTCTTGTCGAAACATTCTGGCCAAGGAGATAGGGAGATAAAGTATAAACAGCGGCCTGATGATATTCATTTCTCTCCTCTTTAACTATTCTATTGCATAGTAGCATATCCTCAGCCTAATTCTTTTATTATAATAGGAGGCTCTTACAAAAGTCTGAAAAAAGCTTTTCTGTCATAGTGAGCCTGTCGAACTATGACCATAAATCAAATGGTTATATCACCCTTCGACAAGCTCAGGGTGACAATTCAGGACTTTTGCAAGAGCCTCATAGGGTTTTGCATAATTCAGAGATTTCTATTTAGTGTCTGTTTATAAATTTAGTTTGTCCACATGCTCCCCCTTTGGCAAAGGGGGATGAAGGGGGATTTTAAGGATATATGCTTAATTTATTATTTATAAAATCTCCCCTTGCCCCTCTTTTCCAAAGAGGGGGATAACGGGGCCGGATCAACAGACAATTCATAAACAGACTCTATTATAATTCGAAGGCTTCCTTGTCTGAGATCAGATCATTTGATTTATGGACGAAAAGTTGGTTATTCTACTTAGAGTCTGTTTATAAATGTTGATTATTCACCCTCCCCTTACCCATCCCATCCCCGGCCTCGCTCCGCGAAGCGGGGCGGGCAAGGGAGGGGCTTATTTATCAACCCTCTCCCTTGGTGGGAGAGGGCGGGGGTGAGGGGGGGGCTATAGTTTACTTAAGTTGAGGTCTTGCAGGTGTAATGGAAAAGAAAGAGAACAGGAATGGATACTACTCGCAGAAAATCAGTTTAAAAGACGGCATCTCGAACTGAAGGAACGGCTCACGAAGTTAAAAAATATAATGAGTGCACAGGATGAATATGGAAGAAAAACAAACACAACAGGATGATGAGATCAACCTCCTCGATTATCTTATCGTCCTTCTAAAGCGTAAAAGGTTGATAACCGGTATTACCTTTGGGGCTGCCATAATTACCGCTATCATAAGCCTTATCATGCCGACGATATACAGGGCTGAAACAAAGATACTCCCACCGCAACAGAGCGGTTCAAGTTTAGCGCTTGGGATGCTCAGCCAGATGGGTGGTATTCCAGACATTGCAAGCGCTGCTCTCGGTTTGAAGACCCCAGGCGACCTTTATGTTGGAATCTTAAAAAGCAGAACTGTTGCAGACAGGATTATTGATAGATTTGATCTCATGAAACTCTATGATGTTGAATATCGCGAGGATGCAAGAAAACAACTTGTGGAAGATGTCCTCGACGCTACAGGCGATAAAAAAAGTGGCCTTATAACCATTTCAGTTGAAGATAAAGACCCCAAAAGGGCTGCTGACATGGCAAATGCCTTTGTTGAGGAGCTAAAGAATCTGAATAGAGGCCTTGCAGTTACGGAGGCAGCGCAGAGGAGGCTTTTTTTTGAAGAACAACTTAAGGATACAAAAACTTCACTGTTAAAAGCGGAAGAGGCCATGAAAGGTTTTCAGGAAAAGACTGGCGCTTTACAGATAGAGGAACAGGCAAAGGCTCTAATTGAGGGTATCGCCAATATAAGGGCACAGATTGCAGCAAAAGAAGTAGAGCTTAAAGTGATGAGGACATATTCTACCCCTAATAACCCTGATTTACAGAAGGCTGAGGAGGCATTAAAGGGGCTTAAGTTAGAGTTAAGTAAACTCGAGGCAAAAGGAGGAACCAATCCTGATCCTTTAATGCCAGCAGGCAGGATGCCCTCGGTAGGAACTGAATACATAAGAAAGCTGAGGGATTTAAAGTTTAACGAAACCCTATATGATCTTTTAGCAAAACAATATGAACTGGCAAAGTTAGATGAGGCAAGGGATGCGGTAGTAATACAGGTTGTTGATAAGGCGGTCCCGCCCGATAAGAGGGCAAAACCGAAAAGGACGCTGATGGTGATAATAGCAACTTTTACAGGCTTTTTCCTCGCTGTCTTTGCAGCTTTCTTTATGGAATTTAAGGAAAGGGCATCAAATGACCCTGAAAATAAAGAGAGATTCGAAACACTTAAAAAATATCTTAACTTTCGCCTTAAAAGATAAATCATAGTTTTTAAGAAAGGACTACTGCTTCAGTGTTTGCATTTATAGGGTGGTTGATTATCGTTTTGATAATCTCTGTAATACCTATCCCTGAGACCGGGATTAACTCAGAATTGCATCTGGATAAGGTTGTACATTTTCTGCTTTATGGCATAACTGCTATATTGTTTTACAAGGTTTTGAGACTTGGATTAAAGCAGGGGTATATCTTTTTCCCGATAGCGTTGGCATCTCTTTATGGTCTTTTACTCGAAGTTGTTCAGCACTTTGTATCCTATCGTAGTTTCTCACTGGCTGACATCATAGCTAACATTCTTGGTGCGATGGTCTTCGTATTAGCATATACTTTTAAAAATTATTTTAACCCTGCTTAAGTGCAGAGAAATAGAAAGAATAGAAATGCTATTTTCATTTTTTACAACAACAGTGATTGCCATGATGTCATGGCCTATCGCATTGTTTGTTGGTTCAAAGCTAAATATTATAGATTACCCATCCCGGCGAAAGGTTCATAGTTCTCCAACGCTCAGGACAGGCGGAATACTTATTTTCTTTGGATTTATTGTCGGAGTATTATTACTCAAGGTACATTTTCATCTTGATTTCCTGTCAATAATCTTCTTTGCTACTTTTATATTTGCTATGGGACTTATTGATGACAAGTATAAATTAAATGCTAAGACGAGACTGATACTTCAGGGAGTTATCGCATGTCTCTGTATTCTTACTGCTGATGCGGTTCTTAAGCACCTCGGCCTTTTTGCACTGCCTGTATTTATACGGATTCCTTTTACGATATTTGCAGTTGTCGGTGTCATAAATGCGTTTAATATAATAGACGGCTTAAACGGCCTTGCCTCAGGTCTTGGAATCATTGCAGCTTCATCTGTAGGGATACTTGCCTATCAGTATAATGACCATGAACTTTACAGGCTCTCTATTATATTTACTGGTGCCCTTGTTGGTTTCATAATCTTTAACTTAAAGGGCAAGATCTTTATGGGGGACTCTGGAAGTTATCTTGTAGGTTTTATGATCGCAGTGCTATCCATAATGCTTGTAAACAGAAACTCTGCTGTATCACCCTTTGCACCGTTTCTCATAATCCTCATCCCTATCTTTGATACACTCTTTGCAATATATAGAAGAAGGCGGCTTAAAAGAGACCCTTTTAAAGCTGACAGGAGGCACCTGCATCACATCCTGAGGAGAAGATATAATAGCAATGCAAGAGCTGTTCTTGTTATCCTGTCAATGCAAACAGTCATTACCCTTATGGCTGTCCTGTTATGTAAATATACGATTCCTCTTGTAGTCATAGCAGTTTTTGCAGGTTTGTTCTTAAGGAGGCTATGGTTTAAGAAAATAAGGCTGGGAGTGATAAGTTTATGAATGTCTTGATCCATCTTTGTTGCAGGGTTGTTATTTCCAAATCTAAGAGAGATAAGAAAATATTTTCAATATGGTAGTTATTAAACAGGCTATTGTTAGAGATAAATTAATAACGAGTACCACAAAACGTGTAGCCTCGAATTTTTTATGGTCTATTGTGAGTGAGGCAATCGCAAAATGCGTATTTTTTCTCACCACTATCTATCTCGCAAGAAACCTCGGTGTATCAAATTTTGGCCTTTTTACCCTTGCACAGACTATTACTCTTTATTTCTGGCTTACAGTTGACATGGGGACTAATATGTCTGAAAGGGGTGGAAGGTCACAGGATAAAGAAGAGGTCATGAGACGCTTAAGGGCAATGGGATATTTTTGATCACAAATGCTGTGATATAAGTGGCATAAATGATGTATGAAAAGGAGGCGATGTTTCGTGAGATTGCAATTAACGATTGAGGTATGGAAAAAAGGTGAGTGGTATTTAGCAAGGACACCAGAATTGGATTTTATCACCCAGGGCAAAACAGTTGAAGAAGCAAAAAGGAATCTTTTAGAGGTAATAAAAATACAATTTGCAGAGATGAAAGAAATGGGAACCCTGGAAGACTACCTTCTTGAATGTGGGTTTGAAACAAAAGGTAATGATGTAATTTCCAGGACAGAGATGGTAGGATTTGAGAAATCTGTGGTTTCAGTATAGTTATGTCTCGGATAAGCCCGGTTGATTACAAGACTCTTCTAAAGGTCTTTCAAATGTTCGGATGTCAATATAAACGAAAAGAAGGTTCACATCACATTCTGATTTATCCTGGTGCGAAACGAGCAGTAGTAATTCCAGAATATGACGAAATTGATGTAGAAATCATCAAGAACAATATGCGAACCGTAGGTATGACAAGAGAGCAATATTTTGAGTTACTTAATAAGGTATAAAAGGTATAAAAGGTATAATAAGCTCAGATTCAGAGGAAGACCTCATAACAAAAAATAACAAGACCAGACCCACTACAATTTCAGAAAAGTAATGAGTAAAAACAAACTACCTAATATCATACTCATAGTCTGTGATACCTTAGGAAGAAAGGATTACCTTGAAGTGTTAGCAGTTTTTACAAATATGCCATTTTTGAGCAGTTGTTTTAAGAGGATAAGGCTGGGAGTGGTAAGTTTATGAAAATTATTAAAGAAGTATGAGAGTCCTGTTCATATTTGGTACAAGGCCAGAGGCTATAAAGCTTGCGCCGGTAATAAAGGAATTAGAAAAGCACCCTGAAACATTCACTTCTGTGGTATGTGTCACAGCGCAGCATCGAGAGATGCTGAACCAGGTACTCGAGACTTTTAATATAACCCCTGATTATGACCTGGACATCATGCAAGATAATCAATCCCTGTACGACATTACTGTAAAAGGTCTCCAAGCTATAAAAGCTGTGATGGAAAATGAAAAACCTGACCTCGCCATTGTTCAAGGTGACACTACTACAACCTTTGTGGGAGCCTTAGCGGCTTATTATGAAAGAATTCCAGTGGGACATGTGGAGGCGGGTTTGAGGACTAATGACAAGTATAAACCTTTTCCGGAAGAGATAAACAGGCGACTTACAACTCATATTGCAGATTTGCATTTTGCACCAACACAAAAGGCAAAGCAAAATCTTCTTAAAGAAGGTATCAATGAAGAAAA
>JBGOWS010000231.1:0-3931 GCA_041478735.1 Thermodesulfovibrionia bacterium
AGGGCATTCTATTTCACCTTCCAATCGATGTCCACACCTGGCACATCGGGTTATTCCAAGGCTCTCCTCGATCTCGTCTTGTTTCATTTAAATATTATAATTGATTTGTAATCTTTATAAAGAGTCCCAAAAAGTAACTTACCAGCATAGGCATATTCTGGGTAGCCTGCTCCTGTTCCACCAGGGCAAACCCAGTCTCCAACACAATTTGTGGGAAGAGGGTCATGATACCATGAGAGTTTCCCTTGTTCCGCGGTTACACCTGTGAGCTTCCCCTCCTTATTTTTCCTTAATCCGCAGTACCCTGTCTTATTTTCAGGAATCCTGCATTCATTCACGCAGATATTACAGGGAATTCCCTGTGGGTCTTTTGGAGGACTTTCAGGAAGCCCGAAGGCAGCCCTGCTCCTCGTGTGGGCCTGCATTGAAAACGTCAGGGCATCCCCGGGTCTTTCCCTTATGCACACTTAAGGCAAACGTTAATCTCTTTTGAGATATAGCTTGAGGTTGTATTACATAACTTACACCGACCCATCTCATTCAAACCTTTCCAGTATCAAATATGCTTCTTTATCCATAAATTAATTTTAACATCTGGCTTGTATTTTAGCTCTGATCTCGGAGAAATTCGATTTCTGTTAAAATGGAAATTATGAAAAGAATCTTTATCGTCTCTATAGGTAGTGTTGATCCAGATATTTTAAGAAACATTGCCAATGCCCTTGAAAAAGCATTTCATTGCAAGGTCGAATTGGGCAAAAAGATGCTCATTCCACAGGATTCATATAATTCTAAGAGAAGGCAGTACCATTCTACAATCATTCTCCAAAAGATACAGGCTGTTAAACCAAAAAGTTTTGACCGGATGCTCGGAATAACTGATGTGGACATCTATGTTCCAGAACTCAACTTCGTCTTCGGAGAGGCAGATATATTATCGGGTGTTACGGTTATATCCCTGACAAGGCTAAGACAGGAGTTTTATGGTCTCAAACCAGACAATAGACTCTTCCAGGAACGGGCTATTAAAGAGGCCATTCATGAAATCGGTCACACATATGGCCTTGGCCACTGCTCTAACCCAAAATGCATAATGCATTTTTCGAACACTCTCAAAGACACTGATATAAAAGGTCCTGGATTCTGCAATGTCTGTAAAAATATGCTTGGCATCTAATACTGGTTACATAGGGTCTTTTCAATCGAAAAAGAAGCAACATATCGTTGCATCATGGAGAAAGACCTCCAGTCAGTTTTAAATTGACATGAGCTTATTTGATTGCTACTATGAGGATATGAATTTTTAATGGAGGAGATAAGATGAAAATTCCCTTGCAAATTACAGCCCGTAATCTTGAGTTGCCTGAAGCGGTCAAAGAAGCTATCGGGGAAAAGGCTGAGAGATTAGATAAATATTACACCCAGATCATGCGCTGCAGGGTTGTGGTGGAAGTGCCCCACCGCCACCACCATGAGGGGATATTATATAACGTGCATATCGACATGACTGTACCCGGTGCTGAACTGGTAGTTAAGCGCGAACCCAACAAAGACCTGGATGTAGCAATAAGGGATGCATTTGATGCAGCGCGTCGCAAGTTGGAGGATTTTGCCAGGCGTCAGCGCGGCGATGTGAAACACCACGAGGAAGTATCTCATGCCCGCATAAGTGCTCTGTTCCCTGATAAAGGCTACGGCTTCCTCACCACATCCGATGGCCAGGAAATCTATTTTCATGAGCACAGCGTACTTAACTATGATTTCAAGCACCTGGAGATCGGAATGGAAGTACGTTTTGTGGAAGAACAGGGTGAAAAAGGGCCACAGGCCAGTACAGTAACTATTATGAAAAGCTGAGTCTGTTTGTAAACCGTAAGCTCCTTTTGCTATTTACATTTAGTTTCTGTAATAGCTTTTACCTCTAATTCTTATAATTGTTTTCTTACCTTTTACTTTATCCAAATCTACATGGTATCAGCGTACCAGATTTCGGGCATCTACCCTCTTTAATCCTATTTTTAATAACCTCAAAAACATGTCTTTCTATTAAGAGTTCATTACACATATGACAATATGTGTTTTCCCACTTGTGGCCAGGGACATTACCAAGATAAACATACCACAAGCCTTCTTCCTTGCCTATCAACCATGCTCTTTCGAGGCCGGAGATAGGAGTAGGTGTTAGATTGCTGAGCCTGAGACAGGGGAAAAACCTTGTCAGATGCCATGGAACCTCAGGGCCCAGGCTGTTTCTAACCCATGATGCAATGCCCCTAAGTTCAACCTCTTCATCATTGAATCCGGGTATAATGTTTGTTACAACCTCTACGTGCATTCCGTATTCCTTAGCCTTTTTAGTTATCTCAAGCATTCCCTCGAACCTTTCTATACGGCCTATTTTCTGATATGTCTTGTTGGATTTATTGATAGTGAGGAGACTTCCCCGTATATCAGACTGTATAGCTTTCCACCTTCGTTTATCCTCGTTTGACATCAGCCTTTTTTACCTTCTGAAATAACACATCTCCTTTGACAGGTAAGACACACAACCTTTCCTTTATTAAGCTTATCGTACAAATATGCTTTTTTCTTCATAAATTAATTTTAACATCATTCTATCAGATGTTTACCGCCCTGCTGTAGTGTAATGGAAACCCCTGGCCTTGTATTTTTTCTTATTCTCGTATTACTATTTTAAAGAATCCAGAACAATACAGCCGTATGGAAAAAAATAGAGTTTGACTCCTGGTCAAATAGCAACTAACTAACCATAGATATCTATGTATAGAGAATACTTTGGGCTAAAGGAACTACCTTTTTCTATTGCCCCGGATCCTCGTTACCTTTACATGAGCAATCAGCACCAGGAGGCTTTGGCTCACCTGGTGTATGGAATTAACAGTGAAGGTGGTTTTGTAGTGCTTACCGGTGAAGTTGGAACTGGCAAAACAACTGTCTGTCGGTGCCTGCTGGAGCAAATACCGGAAAACTGCGACATAGCATTTATCCTAAATCCGAAATTGACAGTTGAAGAACTGTTAGCAACAGTATGTGATGAATTGGGGATTTCCCATCCTGAAGGCAATACCAGTATCAAGGTTTTTGTAGATCGCATTAATGATTTTTTGCTTGATGCACATGCCAGAGGTCGTAAGACGGTGCTCATCATCGAAGAAGCTCAAAATCTTAATACTGAGGTATTGGAACAGGTGCGGTTACTGACTAACCTGGAGACCAATCAACGCAAACTGATGCAGATCATTATGTTAGGTCAGCCGGAATTCAGAGAGATGCTATCTCGACCTGAGTTGCGACAACTGGCGCAGCGGGTTACCGCTCGCTACCACTTGGGTTCGCTCTCAAGAAAAGAAGTCGCAGCTTACGTAAACCATCGTCTGGCAGTAGCTGGGACACACAGTAAATTATTTCCCGATTCAACCATCGGCAAACTATACCGCTTAAGTGGTGGTATTCCTCGATTGATTAACCTTTTATGTGATCGGGCTTTGCTTGGAGCTTATGTTCAAGGACAAGACCGGATTGATAAACCTACGCTAACCAAAGCTGCGCGTGAAGTGTTTGGGAAAACCAGTATTCGAAAGCAGCACAGGAAAACGTTTAGGAGGGTATTGGCCAGCCTGGTGCTTACAGGTTGTATAGCTGCGCTGGCATCGACAATAATTATGCAAGGTTTTATCCAACAGGCAAGTATTACTAAACCAACACAGTTGTTACCATTGGAATGGACGCGAGAACCTGAGGTACAGACAGATAAACAACTGACACTCATAACTACTAAAGACATCTCCCTCTCTGAGCTTATCAAATCCTCAGGTTATGATTTAGATGACAAAGATATTGGTCTGTTCTTAAGAGACTTTATCTCGTTGAATGGGAATATAAAAAGGCTGAGTGTGATCCCAAAGGGAAC
>JBGOWS010000168.1:0-5066 GCA_041478735.1 Thermodesulfovibrionia bacterium
ACTTAAATATCAACAATATTGAGGAAATTTTATTCCCTCCCCTCTGTGTCCTCTGATATGCTTTCTCTATTTGGATTTTCCTTCTCTTAATTTCCCTCTTTTCTTTATTGTAAGGACCAGAATTCTATTATCCTACCATGGCCCTCACCTTGAAAAGCAGGGTAACCCTGTCTGAAGTTCTTTTCTTGTTAACACAGAGTATTCCTCTGTGCTCTCTGTGGTTTCATATTTTTCCCTCTTTTTTCATAAAACTTTTGATATTAGCTTCTTGAAAAATTAGCGCATATTTACTACATTGTCAATGTTTATAACATTTTCCTCAAGGAGATGTCCTAACAGAGTAAAACCACCACATGGCAATGATTTTTCTTTTTGCTGTATAAAATCGCAATCACTTTTGTAGAAGGGACAAACAATGCACATGTTCTGCACAAGTGTTTTCTCTGCCATTTTATCTAATGTCTTATAAGTCTTCTCAAAAGAAAATTCTCTCCCTTGTTTTATTAATCTCTCCACTACAAGGAATCCCATACAGGCAAGTCCTTTGCTTTTCGCAGGCTTATAATATGGGCAGAAATTCAGGCAAAGCTTTTCATTCAAATTTATCTCATTCATAAAATTGCTACTGCCTGTCATTATGGATACTTCACCTACCAGTTGCAAAACAGTTTATGCATTTATGATGCAGATGTACTGGAAAAGCTCTGCCAGCAACACATTATAGGCATATAGCCTGGCCAGCCAGCCTTCTGCCACAATGCACTAACACCCCCCTTAATCCCCCCTTATTAAGGGGGGACTTAGAGGGGTGTATCATATGACTTTTTTTAATGATAGCAAAGATCAGGCATATTGTATAATTTTAAAGTGAGATATTTTCTTGCCAGAAACGCTGTCCTTAAATGGATTGAAACACCTTCTGTTTATCATATTGAAAAGGATGACCTTTATGAGCTTGACAGCGATTCTTTTGAATTTCTTAATAATTGTGCAACTGTGACTGGTTGCAATGCCGAATCCGCCTCAGGCGGAGCTGAATTTATTGATTATTGCCTGAAAGAAAAGATATTAACTAAGGATAAAGTTTCAGTAAAGCGCCCTCCTCTGACAAAGTATCCTGACCCATCTCTGAGGTATCTTGAGTTACAAATAACGAATAAATGCAACCTCAAGTGCAGACATTGTTTTATTGGAGATAGAAATATTATCACCCTCCCCCAACCCCTCCCATCAAGGGAGGGGAAATCGAGAGCGTCTCCCGTCAGGGCAGGAAAAATAATTAACAAATCCCCTCTCCCCTCGCGGGAGAGGGTTAGGGTGAGGGGGGCAAAGGAAGAAGAGCTTTCTGTAAATCAGATAAAAGGTATCTTAAAAGAGTTTGAAGAAATGCAGGGATTAAGGGTCCTTATCACGGGAGGTGAACCTCTCATTCATAGTAATTTTAAAGAGATAAACGAGATGCTTCCTGAATTTTTTGTCAGGAAAGTCTTGTTTACAAATGGCTTATTATTGAATAAAAAGGCACTTAAAAAACTTAATGTTGATGAGATTCAGATCAGCATAGACGGGCTTAAAGATGCACATGATTCACTGAGAGGCAAGGGGACGTTTAAATTGGCAATAGAGGCAGTAAAATGCGCCATAGATTCTGGTTTTGATGTTTCTATCGCAACAATGGTTCATACCAAAAATCTTGACGATTTTAACGAAATGGAAAGGTTATTTAAGGATATGGGGACAAAGGACTGGACTGTTGACGTTCCGTGTATAACAGGGAGATTAGAAGAGAATCCTGAATTTCAGTTAAGTCCTGAACAGGGCGGGAAATATATGAGCTACAGTTTTGGTAACGGACCTCATGCAGGCACACCAGGGTTTGCATGCGGTTTGCATCTAATGGCTGTAATGGCAGATGGCAGGGTTTCAAAATGCACCTTTTATTCAGATAGTTCTGTTGGCAGAATCGAAGAGGGTCTCAGGAAATGCTGGCAAAGAATAAAGCCTGTCACGATTGATAAATTGAAATGCGACTGCAAGCATATCGAGTCCTGCAGGGGAGGCTGTCGATACAGGGCAAGCCTTCTTGGTGACCCGCTTGGGAAGGATCTTTACAGATGCAATTTTTATGAATATACTTTAAAAAATAGCTGAGCATGAAGCTCAGATTCAATATTTTTCAAGGCAGAATAAGGTCGAGAAATTAGGTATAGGAAAGGCTGGTTTTATACAGCCTTTCCTATATGGCCCTTATTATTCTAAGGTTATTGCCTGAGTAGGGCATGTATCAGCGGCTTCCTGACAGTCGCAGGTATTACATTTGTCAGGGCCTATAACTGTTGCTTTTTCATTTTCCACCTTAAAAACTTCTGGGCACATCTCTTCACATGTGGCACATCCTTCACACAAATCCTCGTTAATCACTGGCTTTGGCATAATTTTTACCTCCTTATCATTATCATTGATTTTTTATAAAGCACCTTCCTATTTAATCCCTTAAGAAGGGAAAGTGGAAAGCAAAAACACTTTTTATTATATAAGAAAATTTTGAAATTTTCAATATTTTACATTAGCGTATACCCTGTTTCTAATTTAGGTAGTCCTGCAATCTTACACGCCATGACAGGATCCGGGAACTGTTCGTATTCGCAATCCTTTGGTTGATGTACATTTTTGCATACTGCTCGGACTATTGGTACAGATTGGTACTCTTTGTAATAGCTCCTAATAAACTTTAATATGTCTATTTTTTCCTTTGTAAGGGGGCACTGTTTGCTAACTCCTTCTTTTTCAGCTAATGCACAGGCAACTTTTTCATTCCAATCCTCGAAACTTACAAGATACCCTTCATCGTCTACCTCGATTTTTAATCCTTCATATTCAATTACTGGCATATGTTTACCTCCATTAAAAATTGTTTTAATCTTTTTTAATGATTTCAAAAATCTTAACAAATTGGCCGATCTGAACACCAAGATAAACGCATTTGATGTTGTTCATACAATCATCGGCATCTTTTTTTCGAGATGCGTTGTAAGTTCATGTTTATCTTTTTTGAATTTGACAATATACGCATTCTTTTCTTCACTCAAATTGAGACTTATTGAAATGCCATGCCTTGTGATTTCCGGATACATCTCGAGTATCTTGTCTTCTAAGGCAACAATTGTGTACCCCATAAAACCTCCCTTTTCATTAGGTTTAACAATTTAAAAGTTGAAAGCTTTAAAAATTCAGCATTCAACCGTTCTAACCTTATTATGCCCATTGAGTGCCTCCATCAACAATACTATGCTCTTCCCACATAAACCAACTTCCGGTGTCCGAGAGGAAAAAATATGTATTTGCAAAGATATCATAATGCTCTTGTTCTTCTTTAGTAAGTC
Organism: Thermodesulfovibrionia bacterium; assembly: GCA_041478735.1. Taxonomy (GTDB): domain Bacteria; phylum Nitrospirota; class Thermodesulfovibrionia; order Thermodesulfovibrionales; family SM23-35; genus JBGOWS01. The sequence goes on from JBGOWS010000168.1 coordinate 3,384, forward strand.
TTTCAAATAGAGATTTCTCTTTTTCCGTTTGCGCCTCTGCTCTAGCTTTTTTATAGAATTCAACACTTTCTTTTTCCATCTGCATCGCGATTTTAAATGCTTCAAGTTCATCCGTGGTTGCTTCGATCCCTTCCGTCATCTCATCCTTCAGCGATTCGAAGACTGTCTTGATATTCTTCATTGGACTGACATCCTTAATCTTTATATTAATTTCTTCGAATATTTGAGAAAGTACATCGAGATGCCTTTTTTCATCCTCTGTTATGGCCAATAACATTTTTTTGCCAACGGGATGTTTTATCCTCTCGGCCGCCTTGCTATAAAAATTTATTGCATCTGTTTCCATCTTGATGGCTATTTCGATAGCATTCATCTTTGCCTCCGGATTCAGTTAATCTTTTTTAGAAAAATAATTGGCTATATCCCAGTAATCAACTTTAGTAATATTCAAATCTCGCAAACTCCTCGAGGCTCCTTCTAAATGCCCTTGGAAGAAGAGTTATCCCTGCCCTTAGATTCCCAACGGCTATAAGCATAGGGATTATTTTGTCATCCGGGATATTAAATTCTTTTTTTATGCATTCCTCATCAAATCCATCCATGGGGTGTGTTTCAAGCCCAAGGCCTTTAGCTGTGATCATTAAATTCATAGCAAATAAAGAGGTGTTTTTTACTGCAAAGATCTTTCTCTTAAGGCTATCCTCTTGACCATAAAGGTTTTTCGCCATTTCTATATAAGTCTGCCTTATCTCTGGTTTTATATATCCCAGTTCCTGCCAGCTATCAAGCACTCTTTGTAAATTTTCTTCAACCCCTTTAGGGTCTGCAATCATAATCAAAACTGCTGAGGCCTCTTCAGCCTTCGGTTGATTAAAGGCACATTGTCTCAAAACCTTTTTTCTTCCAGGATCTCTTACCACTATTATCTTCCATGGCTGGAGGTTGAATGAAGATGGTGAGAGGTTTGCAATATCGAATAACTCTTTTAGTTTATCATCGGAAATCGCTCTGCCGGTTTCAAAATAATTGATTGAACGCCTTTCCTTGATTGCCTGAATCACATCCATAATGCTTTATTAACTCCTTTATTATAAGATAGAGATTAAGTCAGGGCTATTTTTTTATAGATAAATATTACCATGTTTAGAAATAATGTCAAGACCGATCATTGATAATTATATTTACGGGGCTCGCAATGACAACCTTAAAAGAATTGCTCAATTCAGATAATAATTATTGTCTGCCTGAAGCGAATAAAGGCTTTGATGCATATCTGCCTTATAATGAAATACCCATCTTATATACAGTTATATCCTACCTTTAGGTGTAATCAAAGCTGTAGTTTTTGTTTTAACCAGAATGTGAAAGCAGATTTGTACAAAGACATGAATGCTGAGTATGCATATATGCTGAGCGATATGCTTAAAAAAATAGGCATTTATGAGATAGATATTCTTGGCGGTGAGCCTATGCTTATTCCATGGATGAAGGATTTTGTCGAATATGCAACAAGTTCGGGTATAACCTTAAATATAAGCACAAATGGTAGCCTACCTGATATTGTGGATCAGTTTATGGAAATCCGCACAAATTATTTGAATGTTGGATTTTCTATTCAGGGATTTTCAAAAACTCATAATGTCTTAACTATGTCAAACAATTTTTCTAAGGCTGTAACAGGGC
>JBGOWS010000087.1:0-7998 GCA_041478735.1 Thermodesulfovibrionia bacterium
AGACCTGACGGATCAGAACTTATACAACTTACAAACGTGAGGGATAACGAAGACCCATCATTTTCTCCCGATGGAAGGTTTATAACCTTTTCTTCAGACAGGGATGGTGTCAAAAGCATATATATCATGAGGGCGAATGGGGAATCTCAAAAAAGGATTACACCTGAGAATCTTAAGGCCTCAGGCCCAAGATGGTCACCAAATTAATAAAGAGACCCCTCTTTATCCCCCCTTGCCAAGGGGGGAATTAAGGGGGGTATACTATAAGTTGCTAAAAAAGGAGGAAGAATTATGAAAAATGCTTTTGTATTGGTATTATTAGCCTTGGGGCTTGTGCTCGCTGGTTGTCCACCGAGAAAAGTAGTACAACCAGAGGTACAGCGACAACCAACCGGCATCTCAAAGGAAATTAAGGAAACTACACAGATGCCTGCTGAGGTAAAACCTGAAGAGAAAACAATAACAGAACAAAGACTCGCGAAAATAGAGACAAAAGAGGAAAAACCAATGTATATCGAAGAAAAAGGTCTTTTTGAAGATATCCACTTCGATTTTGACAGGTATGATATACGTCCAGATGCAAAGCCCATCTTACAGAAAATTGCTTCCTGGTTACTTAAGAATACCTCTGCAAAGATTCTCATTGAAGGCCATTGTGATGAAAGAGGAACGAATGAATATAATCTCGCACTTGGAGACAGAAGGGCAAAAGCAGCGCGGGACTATCTTATAGCCCTTGGTATAGCAGCAAACAGGATTGAGATGTTAAGTTATGGTGAAGAGAAACCACTTTGCACAGAGGAAACAGATGAATGCTGGGCAAAAAACAGAAGAGCGCACTTTGTTATCCTGAAAGAGGGGGCAAGTAAATAATGTGCAAAAGGTTTATAAATAAATGTCCAGAGTACAAAATCAGTTTTTACTGCTTACTGTTTACTGCTTACTGTTTATTATCAGCCTGCGCAACCACCGAAGACTTTGATTTGCTCAGACGGGACATAATTCAACTCCAGAAGGAGTCCCTTATAGTAAAGAACGATCTAAACACCTTAAAAGAAAAAACCTCGGGAGCTGCCAAGGAAGAATCATTTAATGTTATAAGGCAGAGCCAGGCAGAAACACAATCTCTGCTATCGAATGTATCAAGAGACCTTCAGACCCTGAGTGGCAGGTTTGATGAGAATAAATACTTCACAGAAAAGGCGCTGAAAAATTCAGCTGCAGAGATGGACATCATAAAAGCGCAGATAACAAGCATAGAAGGTCAGATAAAAGATATTAGGAAGAAATTGGATGCTCTGGAAAGCCAGGTAAAACAGAAGGAAGAACTTTCCGAAAAGAAACCAGAGGGAACCGAAAATAAATTTAAAAAACCTGGAAAGGAGCCACACGAAGAGAAACAACCTGCAGAACCTGTAGCATCAGCTGATAAGACATCAAAATATAAGGCAGCATATAATATGTTCAATGTGGAGAAATATAAAGAAGCAAGACAAATGTTTGGAGCCTTCTTAAAGGAGTTCCCCAATGATGAACTTTCTGATAATGCACAATTCTGGATTGCAGAGACATACTACCGTGAGAAAGACTTTGAGGGTGCGATTTTTGAATATGAGGTATTATTAAAGAAATATCCAAACAGCCAAAAAACCTCTTCTGCCCTTCTAAAACAGGGACTTTCATTTGTTGAGATGGGAGATAAAAAAACCGGGAAGATAATCCTCGAGCAGTTGATAGAACGTTACCCTGATTCAAAAGAGGCAGAGCCTGCAAAGAAAAAAATAGAAAATATAAACAAGGAAAAAACGAAGAAATGACCTAAATGTTGCATAAAATATGATGCAGACATACTGAAAAACCTCTGCAAAGCAACGAGATTTGATTATGATACACATGATACACCCCCCTTTAATCCCCCCTTAATAAGGGGGGATTAAAGGGGGGTGTTAGTGCCTTTTGGATAAAGGCTGGCTGGCCAGTCTATAGGGCTATAATGTGTTGCTGGCAGAGCTTTTCCAGCACATCTGCATCATAAATGCATAAACTGTTTTGCAACTGGTGGGATGAATGGGTAGACTAAAGGACGGCTTTCAACGCGCTATAGATTACATACGGATATCCATCACTGACAGGTGTAATCTGCGCTGCATATATTGCATGCCATCTGAGGGTATTAAACCGATAGAACATAAAGAAATTCTCAGTTATGAAGAGATAATAAGAATTTTAAAAGTTGCTGTTAATATTGGTGTTAAAAAGATACGCATAACAGGTGGAGAACCCCTTATGAGGAGAAATGTTACCCATCTTATTGCATTGATAAAAAACATCGCGGGCATAAAAGACCTTAGCCTGACAACAAATGGTGTTCTTCTTGAGCAATATGCAGAAGAACTGGTAGATGCAGGCATAGACAGGGTCAATATCAGCCTTGATTCTTTAAGACCAGACAGATACAGGGAGATAACAAGAGGAGGAGATATTGATATGGTGCTCAATGGCATTGAAGCCGCTGAGAGGGCAGGTCTCATACCGATTAAAATAAATATGGTTCCTATCCGCGGGCTCAATGATGACGAGATAGGGGAATTTGCAAAAATAACCCTGAAGTTTCCTTACCAGGTAAGGTTTATAGAATTCATGCCCTTTGGTGTAAAAGGTATAAAGTGGCCTGAAAAATATATCTCCGCAGACGAAATAAAATCTATTGTCGAAGGTATAGGTCCTCTCACACCTGTTAAGATAAGAAAATCCGGTCCTGCAAGATATTTCAGATTTGACGGGGCCATTGGTGTGATTGGTTTCATAAGCCCTCTCAGCAACCATTTCTGTGGAGAATGCAACCGCCTCCGTTTAACTGCTGACGGGAAACTGAGGCCGTGTCTTTTCTCGGAAACCGAAATAGATTTAAAACCTGCCCTTCGGGGTGGTGCACCTGATGATGAAATTGAACGCCTCATTAACCTCTCCGTAGAAATAAAGCCTGAAGGCCACAATATCAGAATACAGAATGCTCAACTCAGAAGACCGTTTAGTGATAAAGAAGATCACAGAAGACCGATGTCTAAAATCGGCGGCTAAGGATGAATAAAGTCCCAACCATTTGTCCTTACTGTGGCTGCGGATGTGGACTTTACCTACATATAGAGTACGACAATATTATAGGTGTCTCACCGGTCAGAAACCATCCGGTAAACAACGGCAGCCTTTGTGTTAAAGGCTGGAATTGTTTTGAATTTATACAACACCCAGATAGGCTCAGATATCCTCTTATAAAAGAAGGTAGTTCCTTCAGGCAGGCCTCATGGGATGAGGTACTAAAACTTATTGCAGCCAGATTCTCAAGAATAAAAGAGTCATCAGGTTCTGATTCTATCGGGATAGTTAGTTCTGCTAAATGCACCAATGAAGAAAACTATCTTATGATGAAATTTGCAAGGGCAGTAATCGGCACAAATAATATAGACCACTGTGCAAGGCTCTGCCATTCATCAACAGTTGGAGGACTTGCAGCTGCCTTTGGCTCAGGGGCTATGACCAATTCGATTAACGAGATAGCTAATGCAAGGCTTTTATTTGTAATAGGCTCGAATACTACAGAACAGCATCCGATGATAGGCATGCATATGCTCGATGCTGTAGATAAAGGTGCCATACTTGTAGTAGCAGACCCGCGGAGGACACAGATTGCAGAATTTGCTCATATTCACCTTAGACATCGCCCGGGTACTGATGTTGCCCTCCTTAATAGCATAATGAATGTGATGATAAGAGAGGGGCTTGTGGATATACTTTTTGTAAAACGTCGTACTGAGAATTTTGATTCATTCAAAGATACAGTCATGAAATATCCTCCGGAGGTTGCTGAGCGAATAACAGGTGTTTCTGCAGAGGATATTAAAAAAGTGGCAAGGGTCTATGCAACAGAAAAGAGGTCGATGCTTTTCTATTCTATGGGGATTACACAACATATAACAGGTGTTGATAATGTCTGTGCATGTGCAAATCTAGCAATGCTCACAGCGCACATCGGGTTGCCAATGACAGGGCTGAATCCATTAAGGGGACAAAATAATGTCCAGGGCGCTTGCGATATGGGCGCACTACCAGACCTTTATTCAGGGTATCAGAAGGTTGCTGACCCTAAATTAAGAAAGAAGTTTGAAATGGCATGGAGAGTAAAGCTCCCATCAACACCAGGCCTTACACTTATAGAGATGTTCGATTCTGCCTTAAAAAGGGATATACGGGCGATGTATATAATGGGTGAAAACCCTGTCATCTCAAACCCGGATGCAAGCCATGTTTGGGATGCACTAAAAAGTCTCGATTTTCTTGTTGTCCAAGATACCTTCTTATCTGACACCGCTGAACTTGCTGATGTAGTATTGCCGGCTGCGACATTTGCAGAAAAGGACGGTACATTCACAAACACTGAGCGCCGTGTTCAGAAGATAAAGGCTGCAATAAAACCTTTCGGAGAATCAAAACCTGATTGGGAGATTATATCTGCCCTTTCAAGAATAATGGGCTATGATATGAACTACAGGGCTACACATGAAATTATGGAGGAGATCGCACTCCTTACTCCTATATATAGAGGGATACTTCACCACAGGCTGGATAATAATTATGGATTGCAATGGCCCTGTCCTGATGTAACACATCCCGGTACCCCATTCCTACACAGAATGAAATTCGCAAAAGGACTCGGCACTTTTATGCCTGTTACTTTTGTCCCGCCAGCAGAAATACCTGATAAAAAGTTCCCTTTTATCCTGACAACCGGCAGGACTTATTTCCACTACCACACAGGTACAATGTGTAGACGCACATCAACACTCGAACGGGAATATCCTGAATGTCTTATGGAGATAAACCCGAGAGATGCTGATTCCTTAAGGATAAAGAATATGGATAAAGTCAGGGTTTCGTCGAAGCGAGGGGCAATAATAGTCACTGTATTTGTTACAGAGAGAACACCTGAGGGTATTGTTTTTATACCGTTTCACTTCAAAGAGGCAGCAGTAAACTTACTCACAAACCCTGCCCTTGACCCTTCAGCAAAGATACCAGAATACAAGGTCTGCGCAGTAAATATAGAGCCAGTGAAATGAGAAACAGTTTAGTCCTGGATAAAAACTATCTTTCTTATTGGCTAAGGCAGATAAGGCAAAAGATGTCCCTTATCGCACCAATTAGAGTAGGGAATTTGGGTGTTGTATTAAAAACAGTTGAAAACATCCATGAGATCGAGCTCAATTGTCCTGCATCTATACCATCCGTAAAGGAATTCCTGTTTCCCCAGAAAGAGGATATGTTCAGATTCTCAGAGGGCACGGTAGATATCCTTAGGAATGATACAAAAAGATTGATCTTTGGTGTAAGGTCCTGTGATATATCTGCGATTGCGCTGCTTGACAGATTCTTTGGTGAGAATTTTGTTGACGATTATTATATGTCAAGAAGGGAAAACACAATATTCATCTCTATCGTCTGTAATAATCCCGAACCGACTTGTTTCTGCCTTGGTCTTGGCACAGGGCCATTTCTCAAATCTAACTTCGATATCCAGCTTACAGACATTGGTGATAGATATATAGTTGAAACATACTCCAAAAAGGGATTAGATCTCATTAAAGATTATTATTACCTCTTCTCGAAGCCGAAAAAATCAGATTATGAAACCCAGTATGAAATACTACTGAGCTCCCAGGCGAGTTTTGAAAAGAGAATAAATCTTGAGAATGCACGACAGAAGATCCTGATCGAAAGGATTAGTGATCCCTTCTGGGATTGGATTGGCAGAAGATGTTTTGAATGTGGTGGATGCGTATATGAATGTCCTTTATGCACCTGCTTTAATGTCTTAGATAGAGTCAAATCAGAAGGCAGTGGTACCCGCTTCAGGATATGGGATGCCTGTATGTTTAAAGGTTTCACAAAGATAGCAGGGAATATCTGGCCTGCTGAGAAAAAGGGGACACGAATTAAGCAGTGGTATTTCCATAAACTATTATATTATCCTGATCATTTCGGAAAATTCGGGTGCGTGGGTTGCGGCAGATGCACCATTACATGCCCAGGCCATATAGATATGGCAACAATAGTTTACAAGATCGATATTGGAGACAGAAGACGTAGATGAAGACAAAGATTAAAGGGATATACATCCCATCAAAGGCTGAGATTGTTGAGATCATAGATATGACCCCCGTCATTAAATTATTCAAAATCAAACCCAAGAGACAGTTTCGATATAAACCCGGACAATTTGTGATGGTGTCATTATGGGGTATAGGTGAAGTGCCAATATCAATAACATCAACCCATGGTCTTCATGAATATATCGAGCTTTGTATCAGACGTGTTGGTCATGTTACCTCTGCTATAAATTTGCTAAAACCGTCCGCAAAAATTGGAATAAGAGGGCCTTTTGGAAATACATTCCCTATAGAGAATGCAAGAGGTAAAGATGTCCTCTTTGTGGCCGGTGGGTTAGGTATTGTCCCTCTACGCCCTTTAATAACTTCGATAATTAATAAAAAAAACAACTTTAAGAGGATTGCCCTTATTTATGGTTCATGTAATCCAACAGAGATCTTATTCAAAGATGATATTAATGTATGGCAAAAAAAGGGAATGCATATTACCCTTACCGTTGAGAGAAAAGACAAAGGATGGAAGGGTAATGTCGGCCTTGTAACAGAATACCTAAAAAGACCAAAGATTTCATTCAGAAATGCCTATGCCTTCATCTGTGGCCCTCCTATTATGATCAAGGCAACTATCAATGGTCTTTCTCTAATAGGCGTGCATGAGGATAATATATTTACAACATTAGAGGCACATATGAAATGCGGAGTCGGCAAGTGTGGCCACTGCTATGTTGATGGTAAATACATTTGCACCGACGGACCTATTTTCTCGTATGCAGAGATAAAAAAACACAGCCTTTTTCCCTCTTGATTTTGGTCGGGGCGTTCATAACTAAAACCACATGCTTATATCAAGTTTTGTCATTCTGGCTTGTCCAGAATCCTTCTGAATCCCGAAAGCATTCGGGACCGACAAGCGGGAATGACATACAAGTGGCTCTACTTATAAACTTTCTTGCGGGTTCCGGTCGGAGACCCGAACCCGATTTTTCATGATAAAATAACCACACCATCTATTATTGTTCATGAAAGAGCTTGATAATTATTGATTTCGAGAGATAATAGTTAATAAAACTGATTTAAAATGCCAAGATAAGCTCAGGCATTCGTTTTATTAATCTAATCAACTATTGAAATATATTAAAAAGAGAGTAAAATTAAAATCAAGAACAGGAATTGTGAGACCCAGGACGGGATAAAGCTGAGGATCAGCAAGTAAAAAGGGAGCGGGAGTTAGATGTGGTGAGCAAGCCTCCAGCAGCGAGGAGGAAGCCAAAACATCTACCAAAGCATCCACTTAGAAAAAAGAGCTTAAGGTTTCCCGAAACTGGAATCGCAATCGATAGTCTGGAGCCATATAAGGGTATTTGGTCATCCTGTAAGCGGAATGGCAGAAGTTGAAATAGCCAGCGTAGAGGTTGTCCAATGAAGCAGACCCTTAAAATGGCTCTATTTATTTTATCCTGACGTTATACAGAGTCTGCCTTGCCAACGAATAAATCTCCCCACGCTATGCCTATATCCCCAACCCCATCATAGCATCCTCCAGTGGTTCGATCATAAACAACCTGCCCAAGAGTATTATCTCACAAGAACCAGTTAAATGCCTTGGGAAACCAGCCACTTTGGCCGATAGGAATGTACATACTGTCCTTAAAGGTATGTTTAATTAAGAAGTTGAGGGTTTTTTCAGAGACTTCGAGATATCTTCTCTCACCGGTTATTTTGTATCCGAGGAGAAGTGCTTCTGGCAGGATTAAGAGCCTTAATGTAAAAAGCGATAGCACGAGGCGAGGAGAAAGCAATGTTTTTCCGGAAACTCTGTTCAAAGAAGGAATGG
>JBGOWS010000239.1:0-3818 GCA_041478735.1 Thermodesulfovibrionia bacterium
AGGGGACGTTGCCAATATAATCAATTTATGATAATAGGGAATTCTTGGGGGACATTCTTACGTTGCATAACTCCTGACAGAAAAAGAGCAACCCTTCGATATGCTCAGGGTGACAGGTACATGTCACCAGGATATCCTGTTAATTTAATAGGAAATTATAAAAATCATACTTTGCAAGTTCTTAATTTTATTGGTATTATTTGGCTGATTGCCAGCATATTCAATAAAATTAATATTTCGTGACCATTGGAAGTCATCAAAGCAAGTATTGTCAAAGATATATGCGCCTTCTCACTGGGAATCAATCGTTGAGTCGGTAGAGAAGATGCTGTCGTGTAAAGACCCCTCCAATGGGTATGCAGAGTATATCTGCACTAAGTGTGGGACTAAGAAAAAGGTCCCATTTACCTGAGCGGGGTCATGGGGGTCAAACCTAAAATATACACTTTACAAGAAGTGAAAGTTATGCTATCTTTTTAGTGTGACACGACAATTGATGGTGTATTTTATCATGTATATAACCTCACGGTTCTAAAATTCCCTTTCTTTTTTAAACCAGAATATCCCGAGGATTTAGCTGAAAAGATTGAACTGTATTTTGATAGCGATATATAATTATACTCCAAAACTACCATAGCCAAGAGTATGAAAATCTAAATTTAAAGGTGTATTGATGAAAGATTTTATACCATATCTTTTGATGATTGCTTGTCAAGCAGGCAAGGCAATCCTTAATGTATACAACAAAGAATTTGATATCACTTACAAGGATGACATGTCTCCATTAACAATTGCTGATAAATTATCAAATGGAATAATTGTAAAGCATCTCTCAATGCTCCCTTTCAATCAATTCCCTATTCTCAGCGAAGAGGGTAAAAGTATACCTTATGATGAAAGAAAAGAATGGGAATATTTCTGGCTTGTTGATCCCCTCGATGGAACGAAGGAGTTCATAAAGAGAAACGGCGAGTTTACTGTAAATATTGCTTTAATACATGGAGAAAGACCTGTGATTGGTTTAATTTACATTCCTGTTAGGGACATTTTTTATTTTGCAGCTGATGGTCTTGGTGCATATAAATTACAAAATAGTAAAGTTTTTGAAATACTTAATAAAAAATCAGGAGATAAAAGAGAGTTATTACAAAAGATAATAAATAATTCTACTAAACTTCTTCTTAACCACTCAACAACTGAACCAATCAATCATATTAATATTATCGGTAGTAGTTCACATGCAACAAGTGAGCAAGAAGATTTTGTAAAAGAAATTAAGAAGAAAATTAGCAAAGTTAACTTCATTTCTGCGGGCAGTTCACTAAAGTTTTGCCTCATTGCTGAGGGATTAGCAGATATATACCCTAGATTTGGACCCACAATGGAATGGGATATAGCAGCCGGACAGGCAATAGTCGAACAGGCCGGGGGGTATGTTATGGATGTGGTCTCGAAAGAATCGCTGAGATACAATAAGAGCAACCTCATGAATCCTTGGTTCATTGCAGGGAGGAGAGATTTGGTGAAGATAGTTGAACAGAGCTATTTACCGCAGATTCTCAATATGCCGTTTGAATGAGGATGTGAAGGTCATAACGACGAAATATCAGAAGGGAGGATTAGAATGGAAATAGGAAACAAGAATCTTTATTGGCATGCTCACTCTGTGACTGCTGAAGACAGGTGGGTAACCTATGGATACCGGAGTTGCGTAATTTGGTTCACAGGTCTATCTGCAGCCGGTAAGTCCACATTAGCAAATGCATTATGCATGGAACTTCACAAAACGAAAGTGCACAGTTATGTATTGGACGGCGACAATGTCAGGCACGGTCTTAATAAAGATATTGGATTCAGCCCCGAGGACCGGAAAGAAAACATCAGGCGAATTGGTGAGGTCGCAAAACTCTTTGTCGATGCGGGTTTGATAGTCATGACCGCGTTTATATCACCGTTTAAAGAAGATCGTAATAGTGCGAGATCACTTCTAAAGAAGGATCAATTCATTGAGGTATTTGTTAAGTGCCCGATTTCGGAGTGTGAGCAACGTGATCCAAAGGGAATGTACAAGAAAGCTAAAGCCGGTATAATAAAAGAATTCACAGGAATTTCGTCACCCTACGAAGAACCTGAAAATCCTGAAATAGCATTGGAGACAGATCTCATGAGTCTGGATGAATGTACAGGAAAACTGCTAAATTACCTGGTCGAAAAGGAATATATTGCTATTTACAAGATAGCTGATTCGTCAGTATCGTGAAATTTGTCGTAATTGTGTCTTGAAGCGCTACGGAGTTAAACATGGGGGTCAGGTCATGACAGCCCGTTGAAAAACTCTTTTTAAAAAAGCAGTTCAAATCGAGATTACAAAGTGATAGACTATTGCAACTTCTAATATAAGGAGGTGCAATGTTAGGAGAAAAACAAAGGAAAGAACCCATGTTCTACTATGTAAGGATGGAAGACATAGTTCCAGAGGATCACCTGCTAAGACTTGTGAACAAGCATATTGATTTCAGTTTTATAAGAAAAAAGGTAAAACATTTATATAGTCATACAGGTCGTCCATCAATAGACCCCGAGGTATTACTCAGAATGCTTCTCATAGGGTATCTGTACGGGATAACTTCAGAGCGTCGTTTATGCGAAGAAATAAAGATGCACATAGGATACAGGTGGTTTGTGGGCTTAAGTCTTGAGGACAAAGTACCAGACCATTCGACATTTTCAAAGAACAGGCATGAGAGATTTGCTGAGAGTGCAGCTTTGTTTGTGTTATAAATCTGCATAGCGGGGGTGTGGCTTGTGTGGTCAGTGGCCTGGGACATCACTATGTGAGAGGCAATGGGGTCAGCCCTTGAATCATGACAAATCGACATCATATCCATAAAAATAACCCATGGCAAGACCCTTAAGGGTAGAATACGAAGGAGCGGCCTGCCACATAATATCGAGGGGGAACAGGGCCGAATACATGGAAGCAAAAAAACAAGGTTAAGGTTGAGGTTGAGGGGAAGATAGAGCAATAGCGCAGCAGAGCAGAAGTCAATTGAAGTTTCATTGAGAATCTGATATGCGCATAAAGACAAATTGACATTGGGTGACATTTGTGTATATAGTCTAATACACAGATGGAGGACAAATTTATGAAATTCTTGAGTGTTCGTGATCTAAGAGGCAAATCGGCACAAATCTGGAAAGAGCTTTCCCGGGAAAAGGAGATGGTTGTCACTGTCAATGGGCGGCCTATAGCTATTCTTGCGGCAATAACCGAATCTAACCTTGAGGAATCGCTATCGGCATTCCGTCAGGCCCGTGCTGTGGAGGCGGTTGTCTCCATGCAGCGTAGTTCTGCAGAGCAAGGCACTGACAAAATTTCGATGGAGGAAATCGATGCAGAAATAAAAGCTGTCCGCAAAAAGCGCGCAAGATGAACATTGTGCTTGACACCAATGTTCTCGTTGCAGGTCTTTTGTCCCCTTTCGGGACTTGCGGAGAGATTATCCGCATGGTTTCATCGGGTGAGCTGACGCTTGCTTTTGATGCTCGTATTCTGTCGGAGTACAATGAAGTTTTGCACCGGCCAAAGTTTAAATTTGAGGAAGAAAAAATAGTTGCGCTTCTTGACTATATTGCTTATCGAGGACAGACAGTAGCGCCTTCTCCTTTGACCAATTCTCTTCCTGATTCTGACGACGAACCATTTCTCGAAGTGGCCATGGCAGGTCAGGCAATCTGTCTTGTTACAGGAAATAAAAATCATTTCCCTGTTGAACTATGTTACGGAATCAAGGTTTTTTCTCCAAAAGAGTTTTTAA
>JBGOWS010000300.1:0-2771 GCA_041478735.1 Thermodesulfovibrionia bacterium
GAGGCATGAGGTTCATGGCACACTGGACACATGCCTGATGATACAGGAGGATGTTGATCTGTTTTATCAAATCCTGCCCTATCATGGCAATTAAAACAGAGTCCGGGGGGCTTATCAAGAAGGAGTTTTTTTACGTCACCCTGATGTGGTTCATGGCAGCTCATACACATACCTGCTGCAACAGGGGAATGACTATATTCATTCTTAAAGTCAGAACCATCATGGCACATAAAACATACATCAGGAGTGGCTTTTAAAAGCAATTTCTCTGCAACTGATGAATGCGGTTCATGGCAGTTCAGGCACAAGCCAGTTGCCACAGGTGAATGGTGCTTCTTCTTTGCCTCTGAAATATACTTCTCTTTCTTATGACAGAGAAAACATTCCTCCGGCATATCTGCAAGGAGAAGCTTCTTTGTCTCGCTGCTATGCGCATCATGGCACCCTGTACATTTTCCTTCTGCTACCGGAGGATGTTTAGATTTTTTTATAAAATCTGCATTATTGTGGCATATAAAACATTCATCAGGCATAGGGGCAAGAAGCAATGCCTTAGTATCAGAGGTATGGACGTCATGGCATGATAAACATTCACCCTTTGCTACAGGAGGGTGGCCTACCTTTTTTGAGAACTTGGATTTATTGTGACAACCCCAGCAAAGTTCGACTCCGCTTGCAAATAAATATCTCGGAAACTTCTCCTTGGTGCCTGTAATATGGGCCTTGGTATGACATGAAACACAAGTTGTAGGATGATCATACTTTCCTGCAACCTTAATCTTATGGCATTTCATGCAATCAGGGAACTGCTGAGAAAAAGAGGTATCAGGAACTAAAAAAACAGAAATAGCCACAAAAAAAATAAAGACAAGAAAAAGATAGGTTTTTGTGTTTCTTAAGCTCTTAGTCAACTCTCACCTATTAACAGTCAGGGATTAATTCATCAATAAACATTGGCTAATACCAATGACCAATAAATTAACCTAAATAAATTGATTATGTCAATCTTCAATTATCGTTCCAAAATTACCGACAGAAATTGTCATGCTGAATTTATTTCAGCCCCGAATCAAGTTCGGGGAGACCCTGAAACAAGTTCAGGGTGACACCTTTTAGGTGTAGCGAATTTTAGATATTTGAATCCTTTATGTTTTCTATCGGTGAGATTTCATTCACTTTTTAATATAGCAATCTGCTGTGCAAGCTCTTTGACCTGCCTGCTCAGTTTTGTAATCTTTACAGAGAAATGGAGATTAATCAGGACCAAAATCACAAGACCGAATATGAATATTGTTGTTGTCTGAGCCACTGCACCAATTAAATGTGTTACCCATTCAAGGAGGTCCTGCCACAGAACAAGCACAACTATCCCGAGCCCTATTATAAGCCATAGAAATGAGTACTCCTCTTCAAGCTTTCTCCTCCTTACCATCTCTAATATCATTATGAAAATGCCTATGCCTATAGATAGTGCAAAGATCCTCTGATGAAATGTCATACCCTCCCCTCCCCCTTGTTTCTTAAAAGTGTTACGAGTATTGAAAGAAGCATCTTGAATGTGTAATAAAAAGGCTTAAACCCGCTATGCATAGATACTTTCCCAACAGCCATCTTCATTGTTACCGGAATCTCTCTGAACTTAATACCTCTCCTGTGCAGCATTATTATTACATCAGCATCAGGGTAATCAACTGGATATGCATCGCTCGCGTAAAACTCCATCACTTTCCTGTTAAGGGCTTGAAATCCGGATGTAGGGTCAGTTACCCTCTTACCGGTAAATATGGATGCGATGAATGCGAAGAATAACATCCCGGATCTCCTGATAAACGGCGCCTTGTAATCACCTCCGCTTAAGAATCTCGAGCCTACAGCGATATCAACCTCGCCATCGAGAACAGGTTTAATTAGTGACTGTATTGCTGATGGATCATGCTGGCCGTCAGCATCCATCTGGATTGCAAATTCATAACCTTTTTTCAATGCATACTTAAAGCCAGTCTGAAGGGCTGCTCCATAACCGAGATTGAATGGAAGCTCGATCACATCTGCACCTGCTGCTTTTGCCTCACTGACTGTATTGTCTGTCGAGCCATCACTAATAACAATAATATCCGCATTACTGAATTTCCTGATATCAGCAATAGTGGAAGCAATCCTTTCACCCTCATTATAGGCAGGGATTATGACAGCAAGATTATCATTTAGCTTGTGTAGCTTGTGGCTCATATATTTTTATAGAGTTTAATGTATTCCTCCGCTACCCTGTCAATCGAAAAACCTTCAACTATAGTCTTCCTTGCCTCTGCTCCTAACCTTTGTCTTAATTTATCATCTTTTAACAACCTGACCATAGCAGATTCCAGACCTGAAATATCGCCCGGTTTAAAAAGCAACCCCGATTTTCCATCCTTCACAATATCAACTACCCCCCCGATTCTCGATGCAATAACCGGCAGTCTGCATGCCATTGCCTCAAGAAGTGCATTGGGCATGCCTTCGCTAAGAGAAGGAAAAACAAAAATATCTGATGCATTCATGTATTCATAGACATTACTTACATTCCCCTTAAAACAAATTCCATCAGAAATACCGAGGGAGCTTGCTTTATCTTCAAGTCTTGTTTTAATCGGTCCTTCTCCGAGCAATAAAAGATATACGGTTTTATCTTTATCCATAATCAATTTTACAGCTTCTAAAAGTAAATCAAGCCCTTTACCATCTACCAGTCGCCCGGCATACACAAAGACTTTTTTATCTGAAATTTCAAA
>JBGOWS010000287.1:0-3007 GCA_041478735.1 Thermodesulfovibrionia bacterium
GAATTGTTTAGGAGGATAGCGTGGCTTCAATAAAAGGTGACATCTCTGTAATGCCCCTTACTGACCTGCTTCAGTGGGTATATTTGTGCAAAAAAACCGGCACAATATCATGAAAAAACCCTGGGCAGGAAGGTTTAAAGAAAAGACATCAAAGATCGTGGAGCACTTCACAGAATCCATATCTTTTGACCATCGTCTCTGGAAATATGATATTGAAGGAAGTATTGCACATGCAAAAATGCTCGGCAGACAGGGCATCATCACAAAAGAAGATTCTGAAAATATAATAAGAGGGCTTGTGGAGATAGCTAAAGAGATAGAAACCGGGAAATTCAGATTTGTAGAAGGCCTCGAGGACATCCATATGAATATCGAAGCTGCCCTTATAAAAAAGATAGGCTCTGCGGGTGGAAAACTTCATACAGCCCGGTCAAGGAATGACCAGATAGCACTTGACCTCAGATTATATCTCAGGGCAGAGACAAAAGAAATACTATCGCTGATAAAGAAATTTCAGAAAACACTTCTTGATACTGCAACAAGATATCTTACTTCATTGATGCCTGGCTATACACACCTGCAAAGGGCGCAACCAGTGCTACTTTCTCATCACCTGCTCGCTTATGTTGAGATGTTACAGAGAGACAAGGAAAGACTTAAAGATGCATTGAGAAGGATAAACCAGCTTCCCTTAGGTTCCTGTGCTATTGCAGGGACAACCCTTCCTATTGACAGGTTTTATGTTGCAAAACTCCTCGGTTTCGGAGGTATCTCTCAAAATAGTATTGATGCGGTATCTGACAGAGATTTTGCAATAGAGTTCTTATCAAATACTGCTATACTTATCATGCATCTCTCACGGTTCGCCGAGGAGCTTATCTTATGGTCAACAGAAGAATTCAAATTCATTGAACTACCAGACGCTTTCACAACAGGCTCAAGCATAATGCCTCAGAAAAAAAACCCGGATGTAGCAGAACTCCTCAGGGGAAAAACAGCCAGGATTTACGGAAGTCTACTAGCTCTCTTAACACTAATGAAAGGCCTTCCACTTTCATACAATAGGGACTTACAGGAAGATAAGCCGCCTGTTTTTGATACAGTTGATACTATTAAATCTTGCCTTACTGTCCTGAATGAAATGCTGCCAGGCATAAAATTCAACACAAAAAGGATGCATGAAACTGCGGGAGATGCCTATTCTACTGCAACAGATATGGCAGAATACCTCGTAAAAAAGGGCTTGCCTTTCAGGAAGGCACATGAAATCACAGGCAAGATTGTTCTATATTGCATCAAGAAGAAAAACAAATTTGAAGAAGTTACACTTAAAGAATTGAATGCCTTTTCTAAATTAATTACAAACGACATCTACTCCTGTCTCTCGCCAGAAGAATCAGTAAGATGTAAAAAATCCATTGGTGGCACATCGTCTGATGAGGTGAAAAAACAGCTACGAAGACTCAGAAAAATAATCAGATGACAGAAGTCAGAAATCAGAAGTCAGAATTTCTAGCATTGAGAATAACGAAAAGAAAAAAGACTCTATACATCTGTTATCTGTTATCTATGTTCTGTGTTCTGTTTCTTCTATACTCATGCGGCAAGAAAGGTGACCCTACACTTAAATCATATGAAAAACCAATCCCCCCTTCAGGACTCAAGGCCCTCCACAGAGAATCAGAAATTATTCTCTCGTGGGAGTTTCCAAAGGATAAAGAACCAACGATAAAAGGATTTCATCTTATGAAATCAATCCCCCCTATCCCCTTTTTAGTAAAGGAGGGCGGGGGGGATTTTGAAAAACTTGCATTTCTTGAGCCTGACAAACGCTCTTATATAGATACAGACTTTAAAATCAACTCTGATTACAAATATAAAATTATTTCCCAAAATATGAGAGGCATAATAAGTAATGATTCGAACATTGTAAATCTTATTCCTAAAACTGTACCCTCTCCTCCTCAAAATATTCTATTCAAAGTAGATTATGACTCTTTAATATTAAACTGGAAAAGTACAGAGAACGGAATTCTATATAACATATATAAGAGTCATGAAAAAGGTATATATAATTTAATACCTTTTAATAAAGAACCTACTAAGGAAAACTCGTTCAAAGACAATCTTGATATCAAAAAACCTGTTTACTATACGATAAGGAGCCTCAGGGGAAGTGATATAAGAGACGAGGGATCTGCATCAGAAGAGATCGAGATAAATCCTTCCAAATTTATTCCATCTCCACCTGAAGGTCTTCATGCAGTGGTTACAGAGGAAAATGCATATCTCATCTGGAAAGAAGCCCCTGAAACATGGGTAGTCGGTTACAGGGTCTACAGAGAGATAAATAAAAAAGAGGGCTTTATATTTATCGGAGAGACCCAGATTCCTGTGTTCATAGACAGAGATAAGCCTTTAACAAAGAGGAGCTACAGGATTACTGCCTTGGGTCCTTCAAAAGAAGGTTTTCCAGCAGAGTTAAGAGATGTAATTTTTATCCCGCATAGATAATTTCGTTGGTTAAGTTCTGCCATTAACAGAACTCTTATCGTAGCAAATGATAATCCAGATAAGTCTTAAATTCATCCTCAAAATTATCGCTTAATACCTTCTTGCCTATGGCTTTTCTTATTTCATCAATACTCCAGAACCTTATTTCATCAATCTCAATCTTGTTAAATAAAATATCGCCTTCATATATGCATTTATAAGTAGTGACAAGCTCTGATTCATAGGGATTGCTGTGGATATATGCATAAAGATATTCGGGTTCTTGTCCGGAAATACCGAGCTCCTCGTGCATCTCCCTTCTGGATGAAAAAAACAGATCCTCTCCTATTCCCACGTGACCACCCACTGATGCGTCCCATTTCCCAGGAGCGACATCCTTGTTTTGTGAGCGTTTCTGTAGAAGAAGCTCTTCTTTTTTATTAAATACAAGCACATGAACTACTCTGTGGATCAAGGATGGGTTACCATGAACCTCAGACCTTGGTGCATAACC
>JBGOWS010000030.1:0-14011 GCA_041478735.1 Thermodesulfovibrionia bacterium
GGATGCGGTATCCTGGTATCCACTGACAAAAAAGGAAAGGTTATTAACGCTGAGGGAGATCCTGATCATCCAATCAGTGAGGGGGCACTGTGTGCCAAAGGCGCTTCATCTTATCAGATTGCCGTTAATGATAACCGCCTCAAAAAAGTTCGTTATCGTGCACCTTACAGCGACAAATGGAAGGAGGTCAGCTGGGAATGGGCACTTGATAAAATTGCTGCTAATATCAAGAAAAGCCGGGACAAGAGCTTTATAGAGAAGAATGCCGATGGAAAGGTGGTCAACAGAACCAACGGTATTGCTTCTGTTGGAAGCGCAGCTATGGACAATGAGGAATGCTGGCTTTTCCAGAAATTCCTTCGCTCCTTTGGCCTCGTCTATATTGAACATCAGGCCCGTATATGCCACAGCGCAACTGTAGCGGCTCTGGCAGAGTCGTTCGGGCGCGGTGCAATGACAAACCATTATATTGATTTTCGAAACGCTGACGTTATCCTTAACATGGGTGGTAACGTCGCTGAAAACCATCCTGTCTCTTTCAAATGGATCCAGTCTGCCCGTGAAAAAGGAGCTATTCTCATCCATGTGGACCCACGATTTACCCGCACCTCGGCAAAGGCCGATATCTTTGCCCGACTTCGTTCCGGGACAGATATTGCCTTTCTTGGCGGTATGATCAAATATATCCTGGACAGTAATCTTTATGATGCATTTTATGTCAAGAACTATACCAATGCTTCTCTTATTGTAAATCCTGATTATGGTTTTGATGATGGACTTTTCTCAGGCTATGATCCCTCAAAAAGAGCGTATGATAAATCTACCTGGGCCTATGAAAAAGATGAAAATGGAATTCCGAAACGAGATTGGACCTTGCTGCGCAAGCAATGTGTCTTCCAACTTCTGAAGAAACATTATTCACGTTATACTTTTGAGAAAGTTACAGCAATCACCGGAACTCCTCAGGAGGACTTAGAAAAGGTTTATAAGGTCTATGCATCTACTGGAACACCGGACAAGGCCGGCACTGAACTGTATGCCATGGGATGGACCCAGCATACGGTAGGTGTGCAGAATATCCGTGCCATGTCCATTATCCAGACGCTTCTCGGTAATATGGGTATTGCGGGTGGCGGGGTCAATGCACTGAGAGGAGAGTCCAATGTGCAGGGTTCTACGGACCAGGCCCTGCTCTACCACATCATCCCCGGGTATTTACCAGCACCCCGGGCCCAGTGGCCAAAATTGGAAGATTACAATAAAACCACTCCATCCACAAAAGATCCAAGGAGTGTCAATTGGTGGAAAAACCGTCCTAAATATGTAGCCAGTCTTTTAAAATCCATGTATGGTGATAAAGCCACCAAAGAGAACGATTTTGGATACGCCTGGCTGCCCAAACTTGATCCAACACAGGATGCATCCTGGCTTAACCTTTTCGATGAAATGTATAAAGGAACCTTCACCGGTTTCTTTGCATGGGGTATGAACCCTGCCTGTTCAAGTGCTAATGCCGGTAAGATCCGTCAGGCATTAGCAAAGCTCGACTGGATGGTAAACGTTAATTTATTTGACAATGAAACCGGTTCTTTTTGGAAAGGTCCAAACATTGATCCCAAGAAAATAAAGACTGAAGTATTTCAGTTGCCGTGTGCAGCATTCCTGGAAAAAGAAGGTAGCATCAGTAACAGCGGCCGCTGGATGCAGTGGCGTTGGAAAGCAACCAATCCTCCGGGAGAGGCCAGACCGGATGGAGATATCATGTATGATCTCTTTAAGAAGGTCAGGGCCCTCTATGTGAAAGAGAAAGGGGTATCCCCTGATCCTATCTTGAACTTGAAATGGGACTATGAAACCGATGGACATTTCGATGTTCACAAAGTAGCCAAAGAGATCAATGGTTACTTCCTGGAAGACATACCGGAACATCCGGTAGACAAAAAGGCTTATAAAAAGGGGACTTTAGTTCCCAGCTTTGTATTTCTTTTGGATGATGGTCGAACCTCTTCGGGCAACTGGATATATTCCGATAGTTATACCGAAGCTGGAAATATGGCTGCTCGAAGGAAGAAGACTGATCCAACGGGATTGGGTCTATATCCAGAGTGGTCATGGGCATGGCCAGTCAACCGAAGAATCATTTACAACCGCGCCTCTGTTGATTTAGAAGGGAATCCGCGTAATACAAATAGGCCTTTGCTTAAATGGAACGCGGAGACCAAGAAATGGATCGGGGATATTCCGGATGGACCGGCGCCGCCTATGGGCACCGACGGGGTCTATCCTTTTATTATGAAGCCCGACGGAATTGCATCCATCTTCGGGCCAGGGTTAGCAGATGGCCCATTCCCCGAGCATTATGAACCATTGGAATGCCCGATTGAGAAGAACCTGATGTCCGGTCAGAGGATAAACCCGGTTGTCAAGATATTTGCGGGAGGCCTGGATACATTTGCCACATGCGACCCGAGATATCCTTTCGTCTGCACCACATACCGGGTGACCGAGCACTGGCAGACAGGGGTCCTGACCCGCTGGCTCCCATGGCTCATAGAAGCTGAACCTCAGATGTTCTGCGAAATGAGTCAGGAACTTGCAACATTGAGGGGAATCTCAAATGGTGACAGAGTGCTCGTAGAAACATCACGAGGTAAGGTGGAGGCCGTGGCCATCGTGACTCTCCGTTTGAAGCCTTTCGTAATCGCAGGCCAGACAATTCACCAGATAGGACTGCCATGGCATTTTGGATGGCTCCATCCAAAGGATGGCGGGGATAGTGCCAACTTACTGACTCCAACGATCGGGGATCCTAATACTATGATACCGGAAACAAAGGCCTTTATGGCCAATGTAACTAGATTAACCAAACAACCGACCAAAAAGGTCAAAATATCTTAAGGGAGGTGATAACTAATGGCGGACAAATCCTTTTTCATAGATACAACCAAATGTACGGCATGCAGGGGATGTCAGATAGCCTGCAAACAGTGGAATATGAATCCAGGAACTAAAACCTTACAGCGCGGGAGCCATCAGAATCCGGAAGACCTCTCCTACTTTACTTACAAATTAGTAAGGTTTAGTGAATTAGAAGTGGATAGCAAACCCAGGTGGTATTTCTTCGCAGATCAATGCAGGCACTGTACTGAACCACCGTGCAAGATGACTGCTGAATCTTTAAAATTAAAAGCCATAACTAAAGATGAAGCAACTGGGGCCGTGCTTTATAATCCAAAGGTAAAGGTAAAGGCAGCAGACTTTAAACAAATAAGGGGGTCTTGTCCTTGGGATATTCCTCGATGGGATGAAAAGACTCAGGGAATGGCAAAGTGCACTATGTGTATTGACAGGATTAAAGAAGGGTTGTTGCCAGCATGTGTCAAAACCTGCCCTACAGGCACTATGAACTTCGGGGATCGGGATAAGATGCTTGATATGGCCCAGAAAAGATTAAAAGAGGTCAAGGCAATGTATCCCAAGGCCGAGCTTCTTAATGCTGACTTTGTTAGGACAATCTTCCTTGTTATTGATGAACCCATGAAGTACCACAAATTTGCCGCTGTAGATATTACAGGAATTACAAAAATTGCGGCTATAAAAAAATTGATTCAGCCTGTGGAAAATTTCTCTAACTTGGCGGGGTAACAACTATTTAACGTTAACTTAAAATAGCTTATTTCGAGGTTTCCTCGAAATAAGCTATTTTTTTGAAAGTGAGGTATGTTTTTGAGTAAATCATTAGAAAAGATAAAAGAGCACATTGTCCGACTCAAGAAAATAAATCCATCATATGATGAAATTCTAAATTTTTATGAAAAGGTTTTACAAGAGCAGGAAGCTATAAAGCCTACCATTACTGATACCCCTATTGAGATAAAAAACGATTTGAGAACATTACAGATCAAAGAAGGGTTCCCACTATTAAATAAGGAAGATTTCATTATTGATATTTCTTCTTCTGTAAAACTATTTGAATCCATATGCCAGATTGGGAAAAATGCAACAAATAAGATGAAAAAAAATATCCATAAAATTGAGAAGGCTGTCAGAGATGGCAAGCTAAATATAGAAAAATTATTGAAAAAGCATTCTGATTCTGCTTACCAAACTGAAATTATAAAAAAGTTAAAATTAGATAAGACAATTTTAACTTTTTTAATCCAAGTAAGCATCAAACCTTCTCTTAATATAAATGTCGAAAAGCTAAAGGATCAAGTTGACTTGAAGAATTGGCTCAGAGGATATTGTCCTATTTGCGGCTCATTACCACAGATATCGGAGCTGAAAGGACAAGGACAGCGGTACTTTTTTTGTTCCTTTTGCAGCTTTCAATGGCCAGATGAACGCCTGAAATGTCCCTTCTGTGAGAACAAAGACCATGAGTCGCTTCACTATTTTTATGAAGAGGGAAAAGAGATTTATAGGGTGGATGTCTGCGATAAGTGTAAACAATACATTAAGACCGTAGATACACGTAAACTCGATTATGAACCTGACCTGAACTTAGAGGACATTGCGACTATTCATCTGGACATAGTAGCAACTGACAAAGGCTTTAAAAGGCCAGTCCCTACCTTCTGGGGGACATAAAGCCTGCTTTGCTTTTCTTGATATCTATTAAGAAGGTTAAGAACTGCCCTCTTTTGCTTGAAACTCTACTATTTTTGATTCGCCTTTCTGCATAGAAGACCTACCTTCAAATATGCCACCATCAACAATTGTCAACTTGCTTGTAAATATATCTCCGGTTACCTGGCCTTTGGACTTTATTTCCACAACCTCCTTAGCCATCAGGTTACCTTCAACTTTGCCGCCAACAATAATACCTCTTGCTGTAGCACTACCCATCAGAAAGGCCTTTTCACCAATAATTACCCAGTCAGCATTCGCATTCCCCTCCATAGCACCATCAAGTCTCAAGGTTCCTTTTGTATCTATATCGCCTTTAAAATTCGAATTTGCTCCTATAAAAGATTCTAATTTTTCAGTATTCTTAGTGAACATTACGCCCTCCCTTTTATGTATTTAATAGGATTAACATGTCCACCATCTTTCCATATCTCATAATGCACATGTGGTCCTGTAGAATTCCCGGTGGAACCAACATACCCGATTATATCTCCCCTCTTGACCTTCTGCCCCACTTTCACTGTATTCATTCTATTATGGGCATAGAATGAAGAAAAACCATGCCCATGTTCTAATACAACAAAGTTTCCATTACCTCCACTCCATCCTGATAAACTCACTATTCCATCTGCTGTAGCCCTTACACTAGTTCCAGGGCTTGTTGATATATCCAAACCAGAATGAAATTCATCTTCTCCACTCATCGGATGGTTTCTCATGCCATAATCAGAAGAAATATAACCTTTTACAGGCAATCCCTTTGGAGTTGCCATATAAATGTCCCGCTGAGTATGTAAATAATCCTTTATTTCTCCGACAGTTTCGATGGTTGTCTTAATCTGTTGCTTCAAGTTTTCCATATCGGTTGATCCACTATCTGATGTATTAATATTTTCTAGAACCTCCTCTTTAGAGCCAAAAGAAAACAATCTTTTAAATTCATTATCAGCCCTTTTTAATGCTAATATTGTAGTGTTCAGTTCTGAAAACTCCTGTGAATAGTAATTCAACTTCTCCTTCATTTTATAATACTCAAAGGTATCAACAGCGATTAAAAAAATATAACCTACACCGAAGCAACACAATATTATCGACGTAAATATTCCAATGAAGGGAATCTTAAAATTTAATGGTCTGGTTTTACTATGAGGCACTAACATTATTGTTATAGGAGTAAATGCCTTTTTAAATAACCCTTTTATCTTATGAATATCTAACACCTCTACCTCCTTTCTCGATATTCCCGAATATAAAGGCCGTGTATCCTGATTTATTAAGTAATGAGACTGCTTCTTCGGCCATGCCTTCGGAGACTACCATAATATAACCTATACCCATATTAAAAGTTTTCTTCATTTCATCCTCGGGTATATTCCCAATTTTTTCTATAAGTTCAAAAATTTTTGGAACAGGCCATGAACCAATCTTAATATCTGCATAAATACCTTCGGGCAATATCCTGGGAAGGTTACCCGGGATACCTCCACCTGTTATATGAGCCATGCCCTTTATTTCTAACTTATCTCTCAAAACCATAAATGCCTTTACATATATTCTTGTAGGCTTAAGAAGTTCCTCTCCGAGTGTGGTACCGAGATCAGGGATGTATGTATCTACGTTCATCTTTTTTAAATCAAAAAAGAGTTTTCTCACAAGCGAGTATCCATTACTGTGGAGGCCATTTGATGCGATGCCTATTATTAGATCTCCTTCTTTTATCTTAGAGCCGTTTATTATTCTTTCTTTATCTACAACACCAACAGCAAAACCAGACAGGTCATATTCATTCTCCGAATAAAATCCTGGCATTTCTGCAGTTTCACCACCGATCAGGGAGCAGCCTGCTTCTTTACAGCCATTGATTATGCCTTTTATGACTTCTGATGCCTTTTCAGGCTTGAGCTTACCCGTTGCAAAATAATCGAGGAAAAATAAAGGTTCGGCACCGCTCGTAAGAATATCATTAACGCACATAGCAACAAGGTCTATCCCAACAGTATCATGCCTGTCCATCAAAAAAGCGATTTTCAACTTTGTACCTACACCATCTGTCCCACTTACAAGTACAGGTTCGCGGTATTTTGTTACGTCGAGCTTGAAAAGAGCGCTGAAGGAACCAATCTCGGTCATAACCCCGGGCCTGAATGTCTCCTTGATCATCGGAGAAATAAGACTTACAAACCTTTCTCCTTCACTAATATCAACACCAGCTTTTTTATAGGTAAGTTCATTACTCATTTCTTATTCCATAATAGACAGGTTTTTAAATAATTATATATTTTGCATAAAGAAGTGAATAAGAGCAAGTTTTTCCAGATTTTTATTATGATACCAAACAACTTCATATTCTGATAAAATAGTCTTAATGTCAGTTATCCTTGTTACAAATGACGATGGAATTAATTCACCTGGTCTGATTTCTCTCTTCAAGGCCATGAAGGAACTCGGTGATGCGTATATAGTCGCTCCAGACAGGGAAAGAAGTGCAGTCAGCCATTCATTGACACTACACCGTCCACTTAATGTCGAACAACTCAAGGAACATGTTTATTGTATTAATGGCACACCAACAGATTGTGTAGCGATAGGAATAAATAAGATCCTCTCTGAAAGGCCTGCACTTGTTGTCTCAGGTATCAATAAAGGCGCCAATCTGGGAGATGATATCACTTACTCTGGCACTGTTTCAGCTGCTATAGAGAGTACTATAATGGGAATACCGTCATTTGCCATTTCTTTAGATATTAAAAAACAGTCTTCTGCCAATTTACACTTTGACACCGCATCAAGAATCGCTATAGAAATCGGAAGATACATCCTCGAAAAGTCCCTTCCCTATGATACGCTTCTAAATGTAAATATCCCAAATGTTCAAATTAATAGCATCAAAGGGATTAACTTCACAAGACAGGGGAAACGTGTCTATGACAATTCTATTCAAGAAACCTTTGATCCTAACGGTAAGAAATACTACTGGATTGGCGGGGGAGAACCTTACTGGGAACATGGCGAGGATACGGATATTCAAGCTATTCAGGCCGGCTATATTTCTATCACCCCTATCCATCTCGACCTTACAAATTATGAGGCTTTGGAATTTTTGAAAAAAAGATGGCCATTTAATATTGAGAAGAATCGGTAATCACTCTTTACGACTTGTACACCTTTAAGGGCAGTAAGACAGGTATTATTTCCCCTCTAAAAAGAGGGGGAAGGGGTGTGTTATGAATACAATAATTTACACACCCCTTAATCCCCTCTTTTTAGAGGGGAAATAAAAATGCATAGATCGAGGAAAAGTTCTGCGATATTAGGTATATTTTTACGATGAAAGAATATGACCTCATAATAGTAGGGGCTGGCCCTGCCGGCATATTTTCTGCACTCGAACTACTCAAGCAAAAAGAAGACGCAAAAATTCTTATCATTGAAAAAGGCAAAGACATAGACAAGAGGATATGTCCGATGAAGGTAAGGGAGATTTCATGCGCAACCTGCCCTGAGTGCGCACTTCTCAGTGGATGGGGTGGAGCAGGAGCGTTCAGCGATGGGAAATTAAACCTTTCTCCGGAAATCGGAGGCTTTCTTTCCAGATATATAGACATCAATACATTACAATCTCTGATAATTTATGTGGATAAAATCTATGTAAGATACGGCGCACCAAAAGAAACATATGGAGGTAATAAAAAAGAGGTAAATGAAATAGAAAGGCTTGCGTCAGAAAATAATCTTCTATTTATACCTTCAAAGATAAGACATATAGGTACTGATAGGTGCAAGACAGTGCTTAAAAATATTAAGGAGACGATTAATAGGAAGGTAGAGACTATCTTCAGTTCAGAAGCAGAAAGGGTTATTACAAAAAAAGGGAAAGCTGTAGGTATAAGGCTTAAGGACGGCAAAAGGCTTTATTCTGAATTCGTAATCCTTGCACCAGGACGTGAGGGTTCGAGGTGGCTCGAGAGGGAGTCAAGGAAACTAAACCTCACACTCCTGAAAAACCCTGTTGATATAGGCGTAAGGGTCGAGATACCAGCTGCTGTATTTGAGCCCCTCACAAAAATAACCTATGAACCAAAACTGATATTCCATTCGAGAAAATTCAATGATAAGGTAAGGACATTCTGTGTAAATCCATATGGTGAGGTTGTGAAGGAATATCTGAAGGGTATCTGGACAGTCAATGGCCACAGCTATGCAAACAGGAGAACGAACAATACAAACTTCGCACTTTTGGTCAGCACATCTTTCACAGAGCCATTTGACGAACCAATATTGTATGGAAGATACATAGCAGAGCTTGCAAATTTGCTCGGCAAGGGTGTGATTGTCCAGCGTCTTGGAGATTTACAGCAGGGCAGGCGATCAACGCATGAGCGGATATTAGAAGGAGGTGTACAGCCAACGCTCAAGGATGCAACTCCGGGTGATTTAAGTTTCGTTATGCCTTATCGTTATATGTCTGACATACTTGAGATGCTCGAGGCACTTGATAAGATTGCCCCTGGTGTAAATTCAGGAAACACCTTGCTATATGGGGCCGAAGTGAAGTTTTACTCGAGATACCCGAAATTAACAGAATCCCTTGAGACTGAGATAGATAACCTATTTGCAGTAGGTGATGGGGCGGGTGTAAGCAGAGGGCTTATACAGGCATCCGTTTCAGGGGTGGTAGCTGCGAGTGCAATTGGGAAAAGGTTTGTCAAATGGATTTTAAAGAAATAAGGGAATTCATGGTAAAAACTCAACTAATCTCGAGAGGGATCAAAGACGAGATAGTGCTTAATGCAATGAAAAAAGTTCCAAGACATCTTTTCGTTGACGACTCAATGCAAAATAAGGCTTACGAAGATATGGCCATTCCGATTGGTGAAGGACAAACCATTTCACAGCCCTATATGGTCGCTGTCATGACAGAGTTACTTGAACTAAAAGGAAATGAAAGGGTATTAGAGATAGGAACAGGCTCAGGGTATCAGACAGCAATCCTCGCAGAACTTGCTAAAGAGGTCTACACAGTAGAGCGTTTTGCAGTACTTGCCAAACGGTCAGAAGAAAGATTACATTCACTTGGATACAATAATATTCATATTAAGGTCGGTGACGGAACTATAGGATGGGCAGAGGAATCTCCGTTTGACAGGATTCTAATAACTGCAGGCTGTCCAAAAATTCCAAATCCTCTTATAGAACAGATAGCTGTAGGAGGCATAGTAATCGCTCCTGTCGGAGACCGTTTTTCACAGCAACTTTTAAAGGTCAGAAAATCAAAAGACAAACTTTTAGAGCAATACCACACTCCATGCGTATTTGTGCCTTTGATTGGAGCATATGGATGGAAGGAAGAGTATTAAGACTTAAATTGCCTTTTGATTTCAATAATCAACCTCTGATACCTCCCCCTATCCTCTCCTTTCATCTCTTTCCCTCCGAACCTGTACTTTTCGTAAAGATTTATAAATTCTGCAATCTTGCTGTCCATGCCGAGGTTGACCGCCTCTCGTTTTACTTCAGACGTAGTTGAGGAGAGAGTTATTTTTGCACCTTTATTCTTAACCGCTTTTCTTAGTTTCATATATTGTGCAGTCACAAACCCGTATCGCCTAATTTCTATATGTCTTAACAGAAATATAATCAGAACTATACATGCAATAGGTAATAGTACATAAATAACACCATAAAACCTATGGAGTCTGAAATCAGGCATTTGGGGCATTTTAAAAGGCACTGAGATAACCTTCACAATTTCTTTCTGGTCAGAGATGCTGAAGGCCACAACATATCTGTCCCACTTCAGCCTCAGCATATCAATGTAAAGGGCTAAAGCTGAAGGGCGTTCA
Source organism: Thermodesulfovibrionia bacterium (assembly GCA_041478735.1). Lineage (GTDB taxonomy): Bacteria > Nitrospirota > Thermodesulfovibrionia > Thermodesulfovibrionales > SM23-35 > JBGOWS01. Next base: position 10,473 of record JBGOWS010000030.1, read on the forward strand.
AATAAAACTGTTGGGGTCGGGTCAAACCGTTTCCATTTACCGTCAATCACTGCCTCCACCCATGAATGGGCATTGCTCTGCCTTACAATTATATAACCACCATATTCATTCAATTCTCCCCCTGAAAAACCTGTAACAATCCTTGCAGGAATACCTACAGCCCTGAGCATTAAGACCATAGATGTTGCATAGTGCTCACAATAGCCCTTTTTAGAATTGAATAAGAAATCCTCTATCGGGCTAATACCATTAGAGGGGGAGTATGTAGAAAGTGAGTAGGTATAATTCTGCCTGAGATATTTTTCTATTTTTATTACCTTGTCAAGGTCTTTATCTTTCCTCTCAGTGATACCATGTGCAAGTTTGGAAATTTTTTCAATACCTGCTGGCAACTGAAGATAATCACTGATATTTCCCTTTAGCACCGGCATATCACTGACGCTATAAACTATATAGTCAAACCTTTTACCTTTCTTTGCTGGAAGGAACAAAGCCCCTGCATCATCCATTAAAAGGATTGTGCCCCTTGCCTCAACAGCAGCAATCTCGCTAAGACCAAAAACCACGTCTGTATCCATCGGTTCAAGAAAAATCCTCTGAATTATTGCACCTTCTTTCTTAAAAGGCTTTATGTTAAACCGCCCATCCTCTTTATAAATCCATGCTTTTTCCTTAAATGTATCCATCCACGATATTCCATCAAAATGATTCAGGGTCATTCCCCTCCAGTAATAAGGTCCTTCTACATTACCGCTCAATTCAACTCGCATCACAACTGTCGGGTCTAACTTCACATCACCAAAAGAGCCAAAATCAACCCTTTCGGAAAACCCTGCTGTCCTTATACTTTTTGCATGACTCTTTCCCCATATCCCTCCAGGGACCCTCGGGGTAGATACGAAAAAAATAACAGTAATCAACAGCGCTAAAAGGGATATATATATCACAGGTTTCTTAATACCGACCTTGTCGTTGCGACTCGATCCCGGGAATGTTGTGCCTTCTTTCATAAAGTGTGCAATGACCATTGCAGCGACAAGGGCAACAAGAAAGAGCATAAATATGACTCCAAAGGCAATAGAATGTGTAAGCTCAGATGCGATAATTAACTGAAGAAGGGACATAAAATAGACCTGGAGGTGATCCCAGGGCTCTTTCAGGTCAAAGCTCTTTATGGCCTGAAATGCTATTGTAAGATGCGCAACACCGATAAAGTAATCGTTTGAAACGATTAGAGAGTCAAAGAAGAATATCAAAAGTGTTAAAACTGAAAATCCACCTATTGCCCACCTTGGCGCATGAGACATACCCTTTAGAAACCTGTAGTATCCGGGGAAAAGCCCTATGCCTGCGATAGACATTAAAGGATTCAGTTCGCCTGATATAACAAGGCTTAAACAGCCCGTGAAGGCAAGGATAGCAGTCAGGATTCTATAAAGTTGAGGCATATATCACCATTTCACTGACAGGTATAAATCTATTGAGAGGCGAATCCTCTGAATTGAGTATGAGGATTGTAAATCTTTCAGGCTCAGCAGACAGGGGACATTCCCATAAATCCTGTCCTTGTATGACAGCAAGGACATCGAGTATCTTAAAGAGATGATCCCTGCCACTGCCAAAGGGTATCACCTTCCTGCATGTAAGAAGTCTCACAAAGAATCCCTCATTTAAAAACCTGTCAGAGATAGAGGCTGCAAAGGAAATAGCCCTTTCAAAGGATTCGGTGTCATAAGGCATCAGGTTGTCAAGTATTACAGTAAGCTTTCTCGGTTCTTCAGCAGCGTACTCCATTACCATAAACTTTGATGTTTTAGCAGACGCCTTCCAGTAAATCCTGCGCCAGTCATCACCGTATCTGAATTCCCTTATCATGGAAAACTCATCCCCTTTTCCAATCCTTGGAAGAGATAGTTCATACCCCTCGCTTGTAATTTGTGGAACAATTCCATCTATTTCCCTTATCTCAGGATAAACAGTTACCTCGCCATCAACCCTGCATAAGATCCTGTCTGAAAAAAATATAAACGGGAAACTGGACTCAATGAAAAAATCTCCGTATCTATAAATTCCCCTCTTTTCATAAACAACAGAAACAGTCTTTAATATGTCTGACAGACCAGAAATCACTGGGAAATATACCTCTCCCTTGATCCCTTCAGGCATCAAGACCTTTATTGAATAAGAAGGAATTATTCTCTTTTTGTTTGACACGGTTATATCCAAGTTTGCAGGGTTGTTTGCGAATACAGGTTGGCCCTGAGACACCTTGAGAACCAGTCCATTCATATTGACCTTGAGAATCAAGATAGAAAGCATAAGTATTGAGAGCATCATGGAGAGAATGAGATAGATAAGGTTATTGCCTGTATTTAATGCAGCGACAGTAATAAGGATCGCTGCAAGGAAAAACCTCTTGCCTTCTCTGCTTAATTTCATACCGGTACTGGAATCTTATCAAGTATCTCCTCTATTACTTTTTCAGCATCAGAAATATATGTGCGTGTTTTAAGTATTATCCTGTGACCGAGTACAAGAGGCGCTGTTTCCTTTATGTCATCGGGAACAACATAATCCCTTCCTTCATAGTATGCATTCGCCTTGGCAACCTTGATCATAAATTGACCTCCTCTCGGACTTACACCAAGTCTTATCTTATCATTCCGCCTGGTTTCAGCAATAATGGACATAAGATAATCAAGCAGGCTATCATCAAACTTCACCTTATCAACCTCTTTCTGCATCCAAACTATTTCAGCAGACGATATTACAGGTTCCATTGACTCAATAAACCCGAAGTCTGATTGTTCAAGCTCAATATGTCTTTCATACTCGGGTGCAGGGTATCCGAGTTTAATATGCATCATAAACCTGTCAAGCTGGCTTTCCGGAAGGGGAAATGTGCCATGATATTCAAGAGGGTTTTGCGTTGCTATCACCATAAACGGTTCAGGCAGGATATAAGTCTTCCCTTCGACTGATATCCTTCTTTCATTCATGGCTTCAAGTAGAGCGGACTGGGTTTTTGGATTAGTCCTGTTAATCTCGTCAGCAAGTATAATATTTGCAAATATGGGGCCTTGCCTGAATTCAAACTCTCTGGTATCCGGATTATAGATGTTAACCCCGATTATATCTGTCGGTAGGAGGTCACTTGTAAATTGTATACGTTGGAAGAAACAATTTGTCGCTTTTGCAAGTGTAAATGCAAGTGTAGTTTTACCAACACCGGGTATATCTTCTAAAAGGAGGTGTCCTCTGCTAATAAGGGCAACAATCGCCATTTTCACAGCATTGCTCTTACCTTTAATTACAGATTCTATCCTTTTCTGCAAGGTATTAAGTGATTCATTCGGCATATAATTACTTTATCCAAATTTGATTGCTTATCTCAAGTACTGAACTGACTCTTCAAAAGAATACTATTTAGAGTCTGTCCATAAAGTAGGATTTTGTCATTGTCCGGCTTGACCGGACAATCCAGAAGTCATTGAAAACACTGGATTCCCCGATCAAGTCGGGGAATGACATTAGTGTAA
>JBGOWS010000282.1:0-3108 GCA_041478735.1 Thermodesulfovibrionia bacterium
AACGCAGAAATATACCCATCTGGATATTACACATCTGATGGATATATATGATAAGGCACATCCCTTTGCAAGGGAAAAGTGAAATATAAAGTAATGTATCAGTAAGAGGGCAATAATTGAAATTCCTCCCCTTTAAAAGGGGAGGCTCGGTGGGGTAATGATAGATTTATCAAAACCTCCCCTTACTCCTCCTTATTAAGGAGGGGAGTTAAAATCATAAAAAAACAAAGGAACTGGAGATGTTTAAGGGTACAACTATATTATGCGTAAGGCGTGACGGAAAGGTTGCGCTAGGAGGAGATGGGCAGGTTACAATGGGTAATACAGTGTTGAAACATAATGCCAGGAAAATCAGAAGGATGTATGGTGAGAAGGTTATCGCAGGCTTTTCTGGAGCAACAGCTGATGCTCTTACATTGTTTGAAAAGTTTGAGGGCAAGCTCGAATCTTACAGGGGTAATATAACAAGGGCTGCTGTTGAACTCGCAAAGGACTGGCGAACTGATAAGATTTTGAGAAGACTCGAAGCTCTTTTAATAATAGCTGATATAGAACACACTTTTATAATATCAGGCACAGGTGACGTTATCGAGCCAGATGACGGCATTGCAGCTATTGGTTCTGGAGGACCTTATGCACAGGCAGCGGCAAGAGCTCTTTCTGAAAACTCAGGTCTTTCAGCAAAGGATATAGTAGAAAAAGCGATGAAGATTGCATCGGATATCTGTATATACACAAATGAAAACATAAACATTGAGGAGCTAAATGGATAACCTTACACCGAGAAAGATAGTTGAAGAACTGGACAAATATATCATTGGTCAAAATAATGCAAAAAAGGCAGTTGCCATCGCCTTAAGAAACAGGTGGAGAAGACTGAGGCTTTCTCCAGAATTAAAAGACGAGGTGCTTCCTAAAAATATAATAATGATAGGCCCTACAGGTGTAGGCAAGACCGAGATAGCAAGGAGACTCTCAAAACTTGCGAAAGCACCATTTATAAAGGTTGAGGCATCAAAGTTTACTGAGGTGGGTTATGTGGGCCGCGATGTGGAGTCAATTATACGAGACCTGACAGAGATTTCCATAAATATGGTTAAGTCAGAACATGCAGAAAAGGTTCAGGAAAGGGCAAAGGATCTTGCCGAGGATCGTCTTCTTGATCTGCTTCTTCCTCATCCAAGAATGATAAAGGGAGCGGGGCTTGAAGACGAGGAAAAGGCAAGACATAAGGAAACAAGGGAAAGGCTCAGGGCACAGTTAAGAGATGGGAAACTCGATAATAGATATGTAGATATAGAGGTGAAGGAGAAGGTAATGCCTTTCGGAGTTGTTTCAAATGTAGGGCTTGAAGATCTTGAGATAAACCTTAAGGAGATGCTTGGAAATTTCTTGCCTGAAAAGCCAAAGAGGAAAAAGGTGAAGATTTCCGAGGCATTAATTATATTGCAGCAGGAAGAGGCAAATAAGCTTATTGATATGGATAAGGTAAGAAAACACGCGATCGAAAGGGTTGAGCAGGCAGGTATTGTATTCATTGACGAAATAGATAAGGTGGCAAGCAAGGGGCATGCGTATGGCCCTGACGTTTCACGTGAAGGTGTCCAGAGAGACCTTTTGCCGATAGTTGAGGGCACGACAGTTACGACAAAGCATGGTCCTGTAAAAACAGAACATGTCCTTTTTATAGCTGCAGGAGCCTTTCATATGACTAAACCCTCTGATCTAATTCCCGAGCTTCAAGGCAGGTTTCCCATAAGGGTTGAACTTGATGCACTCGGTAAGGATGATTTTGTGAGGATACTGACAGAGCCTGATAATGCCTTGATTAAACAATATATTGCGCTACTTTTTACAGAAGAGGTGGAGATAGACTTTACAAAGGATGCGATAGATGAGATTGCTGATATTGCAGCGCATGTGAATGAGAAGACAGAGAATATCGGTGCAAGAAGACTGCATACTGTCCTTGAAAAGCTCCTTGAAGACATTTCCTTTGAGGCACCAGAGAGAAAAAATGGAAGACTTGTGATAGACAAAAAATATGTCAAAGAAAAACTGAGTGAGATTGCGAAGGATGAGGATTTAAGCAGGTATATTCTATAGTTACAAATTTAAAATGCGAATAGTGATATAAAATGCAATGACTCGGAAAATCGAGGAATGAGTTGGGGAAAAAGCATAATTCGCTACCTGTTGCTCTATTTCTCACTTGTTTTAATTACCGGTTGTGCTGCTGCTCGCTATAAGACTTATCCGGAGCCTGGTTATGCTGTTGCTTCATGGTATGGTTCTGATTTTCACGGCAAGCCAACCTCCTCAGGAGAAATTTTTAATATGTATGCCTTAACCTGTGCCCATAAAGAATATCCTTTTGGTACAAGGTTGGAAGTTACAAACATCTCAAACAATAAGACAGTTAATTGTATAGTTAATGATAGAGGCCCGTTTGTAGAAGGAAGGGACCTCGACCTTTCTTATGCTGCGGCAAAAGAAATAGGGTTAATAGAACAAGGCATCGGAAATGTCAGGGTTGAATACACTGGAAGGGATGTAAGCTATATAAAAGAAGTAAGGTATATATCAAATACAGGGCCATTTACAATACAGGTTGGCTCTTTCAGTGAGATTTCAAATGCTGTACGGTTAAAAATGGCACTCGAACTAAAATATAGCAGGGTCTATATCACAGAGGTTGAAATTGATAGCAGTAGATATTACAGGGTAAGAGTTGGAAAATTCTATATAAAAGATGAGGTATATTGTCTTGCAAAGACCCTTGCAGATGAAGGGTATGACGTTCTTGTAACTGGTTATGAAGAGAAGATATGAGGGTTTCTAAATTGTGACGAAGATTAAATGGTTAGTTGTGATTAAAATCACGGCTTTTCCTATAAATTTACTGTAATTTGATTACAAAGCAGATTAAATCTGCTCGATAATATCTTTGAAAATATTGTAAGAGATTGGTGTTTCCGAAAAGGTAAACTCTGGGTAACCAGAGGGCACAAAACTACGGGTCCTTGTTGATTTTGAAGGATAGCCGGGTCGCCGAAGAAACAGTGCTTATCCAAAGTTTATCTTTGCATGAAAAAGCCTGTTTCCCCT
>JBGOWS010000208.1:0-4324 GCA_041478735.1 Thermodesulfovibrionia bacterium
AGTGAGGCCATATGTCTCGATCAACCTGAGATCATCCTCAAAATTCCTTCCTAAGGTGGTCAGATAATTGCCTGTAAGCAGGCTGTCGGCGCCGGCAAAAAAGACCATTGAATTAAATTCACCAAGTATCTGTATCCTGCCGCCGCATACTCTTATATCTTTTTGTGGCAGGATAAACCTATAGAGGCTTATAATCTTTAATGCCTCAAAGGGATTAAGTAGGTCTCTATATTCCAGGGCTGTCCCCTTAATCGGTATAAGAAAATTTATCGGGATAGAGTCGACGTCAAGTTCTTTAAGCAGAAACGCCATATCAATTCTGTCCTGCCAGGTCTCTCCTATACCGAATATTCCACCCGAGCATATAGAAAGTCCGGTAGATTTTACTGCCTCTATAGTTTTAAGTTTATCGGCATAGCCATGAGTCCTGCATATCTGCGGGAAAAACATTTCTGAAGTTTCAAGGTTATGATGATAACGTTCAAGACCGGCTGATTTAAGTATTGAGAGTTCTTTTTCTTTCAACAGGCCGATGGAAGCACATGGCAGAAGACCGATTCCTCTGATTTCTGAAATCATACCTGCTATTTCGAGTAAATCTCTATCTGAAACCTTTCTCCCGCTTGTTACGATGGAAAATCTCTTTATGCCTGAATTTTTTGCCTCCTTTGCCCTTTGAATTACTATTTCTTTGCTAAGAAGTGGATAGACCTTTATCTCAGCCTTGCTTTTAGATGATTGGGCGCAGAAAGAACAGTCCTCAGGACAGGCACCCGATTTTGCATTAACAATAGAGCACAGTTCTGCCTTGCTTCCTCTGGAATGGTTTCTTATTATATTTGCTGATATAAAGAGATTAAAAATGTCTGACCCTGAGATTTCAGCGATATAAGAGGCATCTCCTTTTGATATGGAGCCGCCCTTTAATATTTTCTCTTCAAGATGTTTCATCATAGATGAAATATTCTGTATTAGACATACAAATTCGTCGAGAGTTTTTTAAGACTTTAGAACACTGACTCAAAAAAAGCAAGAGGCAGCACTCTTTTATGGACGCTGAGGTTGAATGCCCTGACTTTTTTTATTTTAAGCGGACAGAAGTATCTCAGCAAATCTTCTATCATATTTTTTAGAAGGAACATTATTTGACATTACATCCGATCCTTTATAAAGTATTTGTTAAGCATTAATATGGTTACTAAGGCGGCCATAAGTAAGAACACATTCAGTGTCATTCCCGCTTGCCGGGAATCTTTCTTTAAGAAGGATGCCGGACAAGCCGGCATGACAAACATAAAAGCGCTATGTATCCTTACTTACAGCCGTATTAGTAAAAGAAAAAAGTATTATGCTATAAATTCTCAAAGATCTTAAAAAACTTTTAAGATTTTTTGTTTCTGTCATTCCCCGACTTGATCGGAAAATGACAACCATTGGAACAGAGTTCGCTATGAATGATATAATGATATAGGGATTCACATAAGGAACACTTTGAAGTCTCAATATTTTAAAAATATAATTTCTCAAACCTTGAGAGAATCACAGGGTGTATTATTTGCATATCTCTTTGGCTCATGTGTTACTGGAGTGGTGACAGAATCAAGCGATATTGATATTGCTCTCTTTCTTGAAAAGAAACGACCCGACCTTGATGACTATTTATCACTCCATTTAAAGCTCTCAAGGGCGCTGGGAACTGATAAAATAGATTTATTAATTATCAATAATACTCGAAATATCATTTTATTGGATTCAATAGTAAGGCATGGTATTATTATTTACGATAGAGATAGAGAGACAAGAGAGTCATTTGAACTCAATATTTTACACTCTGCGATTGATTTCAAAGATCAAAGAAGATATGTGATTGGTAGATAATGGAAAGCATAAGGGTAAGAATTGAAAAGATTGAAAGTTATCTACAGATAATCACTTCGATGAAAGATGATTGTCTTAAAAAGTTCCTAAAGGATCCTATATATCGTGGTGCCCTCTTACATTATCTCTACCTGATTACTGACTCATGTATATCCTTAGCCGAGATGGTGATAAGGCATAAAGGATTGCGGACACCGCAGAGTTACACAGAGGCCATTGATATTCTTGGTGAAAATAATATCATCCCCCCTGAGTTTGGCTATGAATTTGCAAAGATAGCTGCTTTTAGAAATTTTCTCGCACATGACTATGACAGGATAGATTATTTAGCTATATGCAACGATATCCTGAGTAGGATGTCTGAAATTGCTGAATACTTAAGTCATATCAGAAAATCTTTAGAAATAGTATAGCAAAGGGAGAAGCCACATAAGAAGGTGTGGCTTCCAGAATATTAGGCATTAGAGATTCAGGGGAACAGATTCAGAAGTCCCTATTGTTATTGCAGTCTATTCGAAATATATCGCCAGCCACCCTTGAGCCTGTATTTCCAAAAGCACGTGCCCTAAAACAAGGAGTTTGGGCAGTACCATCAAGTTTAATATCGTGTTCTATGCAGTAACTGAAGCTTAATCCACTGCCTGGTTTAAAACCCGGGAGTACAGCCTGGATTGCTGCTATATTATCGTTATCGGCTGCACATGTACCTGTTGATGCTGTATAGTCGCTATTTTCTGCAAAAAACTGCTCCTCCAAAAGCCTCAGATTCTGCAGATTTGAGTATGCCTCTGTCCTCGCAGCCCTTTTCTGCTGGCCTAAGTATGCTGGGATAGCAATGGCTGCCAAAATCCCTATGATTGCTACAACAATTATAAGTTCAGTCAGTGTGTAACCTTTTTTGTCCATTTTCAGCCTCCTCGTTTAATAGTTGTTCATTTTATATTATATTATTCGTTTGTCATATCCTTAGACTTTTTATAGGCATCTATTGCCTTTGTTTTATTCCCTTTTTCTGTATAGAGAACAGCCAGATTGTAATAAATGTCTTTACTTTCCACTGTTTTGAGGGCCTGTTCAAAGATATCTATTGCTTTATCAATTTGTCCTGTTCTTGCATATAACACTCCAAGGTTATTATATGGCACCGTGGCGTCAGGGTAAAGCCTGATTGCCTCTTCAAAAGCCTCAACCGCCTTTTCGTTTTCTCCAAGCTTGCCGTATGTCCGCCCGAGTTTATTCAGTATGCCCAGCCTAACTTTTTTGGAAAAATCGATTTTAAGCGCTGCCTCAAGGTACATGACGGCCTTGTTATAATCTTTGCGGTCAAAATAAATATCTCCAAGATGTAAAAAAACTTCTGGATAGGCTTTTCCCAAGGACATTGATTTTTCGAAGAGCTCAATCGCTTTGTCATGCTCTCCACGTTTTTTATAGACTATACCGAGACTGCCATAAGCCCTTGCATTATTCGGCGCCCTTGCTATTGCATCCTTCCAAATATATTCTTCTTCTCTCCATATGTTATTTCTGAGATATGTGCTTATAGCAAGGACTGATATAAGCGCTACTACTATTACAATTTTTACTTTTTGCTTTGGAATCAACTGGTCCATGAGGGCTACCGCAGCCATAAAAAATCCTACTGAAGGCAGATAGACCCTGTGCTCTACAATGACGTCCCTTATCGGGATTATGCTTGACTCCACTGAAAGTGTCAGGAAAAACCAGACTACTCCGAATGAGACAAGTCTGTACTTTTTAAAGGCAAGAATCCCTAAGGCAAAAATCATTGATAGGAAAAGGAAAGAAGCAATGACATCTCCTGAAAAAAATGTCCTTGAAACATGAAGGTCATAGTCAAGATTTTGGTTTACAGGCAATATTAGAAGTCTTAAATAAGTGACTATGACCCTAAACTGCGTATACAAATATTCTGATCTTGTATGTGTCACCCATGTATCTTTTGTAATATTATCAAAATTGTCAGCGACTTCGTTAATCGTATTTGATGTCTTCAATTCAAGCATGGTGAGCGGTATTACCAGAAGTGTTAAGAATATTGGTATAAGATATAAAAACCTTTTTTTAAAGCTTTTGCCTTTATCAAAAAAATATATTTCGTACAGCCCTAGCGCAAATGGCAGTGTAAAGGCAATCTCCTTTGTCTTCATTGCAAAGCATGCAAAGACAATAGACATAAGGTAATAGCCGAGGTGTCTTTTGGATGAGAAGTTTTTTGTTTCAATAAAATTAAGTCTGGCCTTGACATAAGATATAATTGATAGCAGGTAAAAAAAAGTTGCCATCGATGCAAATCGCTGAGCAATATAGGTTACTGCCTGTGTCTGGATTGGGTGGGCTAAAAAAATGAAGGCTGTTGCGATAGCAATAAATCCTGGTGAAAGCCTTGTCCCTGCGAGGGCAGGCGTCATGAATGTCAGTGTGA
>JBGOWS010000158.1:0-5410 GCA_041478735.1 Thermodesulfovibrionia bacterium
AGATTCAGAACTGTTTAGCTGCAATTCTACTTCCCACCAGAAGGAAATAGTGACCTCTGCCAAACCTTCTGAATATCCAGAATCCTCTGCATAATGGTTGCATACCCTTTCCCGCTCAATGGCACATCCAGTGTCGGTGTATCAGGATCATTGGATGGGATATTTAAATTAGCACTCTGCCAGAACCAAAATGGTAATCTTCCTTCCCTTATCTCTGCTTCTCTCTCTTTTCATATCCTTCATATATTGCTCTCTTAAAATACTAAAGAATGCCTGCTCTGATTGACTTGCGGTTGCTTCTTTGCTAAAATTGAATTAATTTTCGAGAAAGGAAAACTAATCGTGACCAAAACAGTAGAAGCAATATTTGAGGACGGTGTTTTAAAACCAATATCTCCTCTCAATATCCCTGAGCATAAAAGAGTAACAATCTTCATTAAGGATGAAATTGTGGAGCCTTTTGATGTCCTTTCTCTTGCCTCAATGGTATATAATGGACTTTCTCCTGAAGATATTGAAGAAATAGAAAAACTGGCACTTGACAGAAGCCGTTTTACAAGACACTGAAATTGATAAATGTTCCCTCCTTCACTCCTTGATACAGACATCCTGTCCGAACTCTTTAAAGGAAACAACCTTGTTAAATCCAAGGCAGCAGAATACATTCGTGAACACAGCCGTCTGACCATTTCGCATATCACAAAATACGAAATTTTAAAAGGTCTGAAAGCAAAAAAGGCTGAAAAACAGATTGATTCCTTTAACAGGTTTTGTGAAAACAATTTTGTTCTTCCTATAACCGATGAAGTCTTTGTAAAGGCTGCTGACATTTACGCCTCCCTCAGAGAACAGGGGACTATCATATCTGATGCAGATATCCTCGTTGCTGCCATAGCAATAATTAACAATCTGACTCTTGTCACGAATAACACCAATCACTTTTCGAAAATAACGGATTTGAAACTCGATAACTGGAAAAAATAGCACAATAGAGCAATGTGTTAATTAGGGTCACCCGTAAACTATACATTTTATTTATTAAGGTAGAATATACAATGGTTCTATTTTTCCCCTTTCCTTGTTGTATATCTTTTATTTTTGACATCTCCTCTCCCCGTAAATATTATGATTCATTATTCATGGTCATGATAAGGGTTTGACGTTTTTAATCAGGGCCTGCTGGAAAATTTTTAGTTTTAATTGAAGTGTTAGCTCTAAATTAGGAAAACGCAAAAATCTAATGACTGGACAATTCAGGACATGAGACCAGAAATTCGATGTGACAACTTTAGGAAATGATAAAAACTTCCTTACCCCATAACACCCCCCTTAAACTAATCAAAACAACAAGGCCGAACTACCAAAAGTTCCCCCTTCGGCAGCCCGGCCGTCCCGAAAACTTTCGGAACCCACCGCTTTCCGTCCCCTTTTTTCAAAGGAGATAGCCTTATCAAGTGAAACATGTTATCACAACAGCATGATTTTTTCTTAACATTTTTTGCTTTTTATTAAACATTTCTTGCAACAATTGAAATAATTTTCTTAGACCCAGGATTAAACGTACTTCTCCTGCTCTTTTATCCATAATTGATAGTAAGAGGAGATAAGAGAGGGCAGTTGAATACGGTAGAAGTTTAAAAGGAGGGGGAAGATTTAAAGATGGTTCTGGTGACAGTTCGCATTCGGAGATATACATTTCAGCGCTGTCAGCAAGATATCGGCGAGAATGAAACAGGGTGACAAATTGGACTGATTTTCATTATTCTTTGTGCCGACTTGTCGGCATGCATGTCCCATTCTTATTCTGTTAGAAATGTTTCTGTCAAAAGACGACTGCCATGTACGACTGTAATAATTTTTACCTCATTATTATTAGATTCATATCGGTAAACCACTCGATAATTACCAGCAATTACCTCCCTATGAGGCAGATGCGGAAACTCTGGAAGATGGCGGCCTGATTCAGGAAACATTTGTAATCGTTCTACAGATCTAACAATACTTTTAGCATTTAATTGTGCATACGTAGGCGAGTCATTAGCAATATAATCGTAAATATTCTCCATATCTAAAATAGCCCTTTCAGACCATATTAGTTCTGCCATTTCTTTGACAGCCTTTTGACAGCATCTTTATGTGAAAGTATTTTACCTTCCTTAATATCCGCTTCGCCTGCTTCTATTTTTTGGAGAAGATATATACGATACATGACCTCATCAATATCTACCTTATCAGGGAGTTCCTTTAAAAGGACTTCCAATTTCGATTTTAAGATTTTCATTCTTCTCACCTCTGCTTAACAGTCTTTATTCTTTCCCTTTAGAAAGCTCTTTGGTTTCAGTCCGTGTATCAAGAAATTCTGTTTAATATCTTAATTTATAATGTGCCCCGTTTTCTTTAAGCCATTTTTCTACCTTTCTACCCACCCCAACATCAACTAAAAATTTCAACTCTTTCTACCAGTTCAAAGGATCAGCTTTTATTAAGAGCAAAAACCTGCTCTTCACTAACCCGTTCAGATGCGTAAAGTAGAACTGCCTGTATATCTTCCCTTTCAAGCTCAGGGTAATCCTCTAATAATTCATCAATCGTGACCCCTCCAGCTAACGCTTTCAATATTTGTTCTACCGTTATTCTCAGACCTCTAATAGTTGGTTTACCAACCATTACATCAGGATTAACTGTAATCCTGCTCAATAAGTCTTCCTGCCTTAACATTTCAATACCCTCCAAGTAATCAGATAATTGATTATATCACAGAAAAGGCACAACCACATGAAGAATGGACAAAAAGCTGCCAATATTGCAGAAACCTATTTGTCTTCAACATGGCTGCTTACCTCCTGAGCCCGACCCTTGCTAACCTTCACTTTCAGCGCTGTCAGCAGGGTATCGGCGAGAATGAAAGAGGATATTGTGGGTGACAGAAAGTTAGCGAGGCTTATTCATGAACTTGATACAAATTTCAAGGCCTGACACCTTTTAGAACTCACTAAGGAGACAGTGTTGTAACCTCTACTATGTGATGCTTATGGCGAGCATCATTAACAATTTCTTCTAACCTTGCAGCAACCGTGTCTTCAATCCAATCTGCGCCGCACTGTGAGCATACAGTTGCAGGCACATCCCTTACCACCACAACACCAAATCCTAAATCAACAGTAAAGGTAGTTTTTCCTTCTTTTTTAGTGCCACCACAAAGCGGACATTTACTGGGCAATGTCTTAATTGCCATGTTGCCTCCTCGTTTTATAATCTGGTTCGAAATGCTCTAAATCTGGCTTATATGCCGTAATGATAAAACAACAACCACTTTCAGAATCAAGGGCTGTAACCACATGAAATGGTTCTCCTTCAACCCATCCTAAAAGTAGGGCCCTTGGATAAGGTTTATCATTAGGATAGTCTTCAATAATTTCTCCTGACAACAAGACCTTTTTAACGATCTCTCTCGAAATTCCTCGCTCCATCATTCGTTCAAGTGCATGCCGTTGCCACTCAATGCTATCGCTCTCGATAGCTCTCTTTAGCCCTTCCCTATCCATCTGAAATCAATTATACAGAAAAGGGTAAAGATATTCCTATACTTGAATATCTTCGGAGTCCTTTATTTAGCAGGGAACTAAGCCACTATTTATAGATTAATAGCTATGGAACAACGGCGACCATGCACTCCCCTCTACCTAAAGTCTTGCCGTCAGAAGTGATGGCTTCAAGATATGCCTGTGCCATTTTGCACTTCCTTAAAGTGGAATAAAAAACCAACTACAAATCCCTTCTTTCCGTCAACGGAAATCTTGGTCAGGATGGGGGAAAGCACATCCTGACCAAGGTTATCGCAATGTGAACAAAATATTTTTGACCGTTATCTAATTCTTCTTGAACAGCATTGGGACAGCGACCATTTATTTTTAATAATCATCCACAATGCCCAATAAATATCCCCACAAAAATAGTCGCTGTCCCTGTTTTCTGAGCGTTTTAAAATACTCTATTTCGACTCAAAAATCTATGATATTAAAGAAAAGAGGACATAATTTAACTCTTTAATTCATGGAAGAATTGAAACCATGCACGTGCCGCCACCTATGCTTTTTCCATCGGTTGTGATGAAATCAACCATTGCCATTTTATTTAATTCACAAAAATACGGACAGCTGCCCGTATTTTCTAATGCTGAACATATTATCATCTTATGTTTTATTGACATTCTCTAAACCCTCATTTACTATTGACAACTCCTTAATTCATAAGTTATGTTTAAAACAAGGTGATGAATTATGAAAAATAGAAAGGCAGAAGCCAAAAGATTGTGGGACGAGATGCGCGAAAGTGTATCTAAGAGACCTTCCCCTTTTGCCGGGATGAGCGAGGAAGAAGTTATTAAACACCTGCGTAAAATCAGAAAAGAACTCTGGGGAAAAAAGCTTGCGGCTCGTCCTTGACGCTAATGAGTATATATTTGGTTTGGGATTTTTCAAAAAACAGAGTTGTGAATCTCTTTTAAAATTTCTAATAGATAATTTTCCCTTACATTCAATCTGCATATGTCGAACAATCGTTGAGGAAGTAAGAGCAAACTTGACTCCCAAGGAATTCCATAATTTCGTTAAATTCATTAATATCTTTACCACTATTGATGAAGATTTTCTTATCCCCTTTGAATTGGGTGCTAAATATGAAATAAAAGGATTAAAGGAAGCTGACGCCTTGATTGCAGCATATATCGAATGGGTTGGCGCTGATGTACTGGTCACAGAAAACCGGCACTTGCTGAACCTCCATACTGATTTATCATTTAAAGTTTTAACTGCTGAAGAATGTTTAAGACTCATTTAATCTAATTCACTCTCCTTTGCAAAATGTATTTTGTAGGTTTGATCCCTTTCACTTGTGATCTGTTTTTGATGAGGGTGGTTATGACTTCAATAGTGCTTGACGAAAAATCAGAACACCTGCATTAACATGGTTCTTAAGGAATAGACCCAAGTGAAAAGGAAAATAAAAGGCCAGATGCAGGGTAAGAAATACCCTGCATCTGGCCTCCCAAAATCATTTAACGCTGATTAATCTGTTTTAAAAATAAGGAAAGAGGGCATATTTTTGTAAATTTTAATTTATGGAACAACAGAAACCATGCACTCCCCTCTACCTAAAGTCTTGCCGTCAGAAGTGATGGCTTCAAGATATACCTGTGCCATCTTGCACTTCCTTAAAGTGGAATAAAAACCAACTACAAATCCATTCTTTCCGTCAACGGAAATCTTGGTCAGGATGGGGAAAAACACATCCTGACCAAGGTTATCACAATGTGAACAAAATATTTTTGACCGTTATCTAATTCTTCTTGAACAGCATTGGGACAGCGACCATTTATTTTTAATAATCATCCACAATGCCCAATAAATAT
>JBGOWS010000106.1:0-7034 GCA_041478735.1 Thermodesulfovibrionia bacterium
AAAATCCTTGAAGAGGTTCAAAATCTTATAAAGGAAAGCGGCTTAAACTTTTATATACTGCCTGGTGCTGGAGAAAAAGGAATCTCAGGGCATGACGCCCTTGTCCCAGGCTCAGTATATTACAGGGAAAGCTGGGAAGCTATCTCCAATGCCTTTATCTTTAAAAAAGAAGAGGGAGAGGTTTTCTATGATTTGGAAAATGGAATAGCTTTTTATGGTAAACCGACAAGATATGGCGAATCACCAATTCCTACGTTAGAAAGGCATAGAGAAGCAAAATACCATGTTGCCCTTGCCCATGGCAGCCTTTCATTCAGAGAAGAATATGGAGATTATCCAATTAATGAAGAAGAGATAAAAGATTCAGGTTATCACTATATTGCCCTTGGTCACTGGCACACGTTTGGGGATTACAGTAAGGGCAAAACAAGGGCATGTTATCCTGGGGTGAACATAGATGATTGTGATGTGAGACCTGAGATAGATTTATCGCAATATCCAGAGAGTACTGTTATCGGACAATTTATAAAGACGATGTATGGAGAGATAAACAATGCAGAGGGCGAAGAGCTTGCGGGACTAAGAGAGGCTTTGAGGATAGGAGTCGGGCTTTTAAACGGAAACCTTGATAAAAAATCCATATCCCTTGAGGACTTCCTGAGATGAAGATAAAAGGCATAGAGACAATAAATTTTAGGAATCTTAAAAATAATCACCCTTATATATTTGACGGTTCAAATTTTATCGTTATACTCGGTCCTAATGAAGCTGGTAAAACATCAATCCTTGAAGCTATAGAGATGGGTCTTTTTGCAAGGGTTGACAAACATAAAGAACCAGACTTCATGACTTGGGGAAAGACAGAAATGAGATCGACTCATACATTAAAGGTAAAGAGATTCCCTCAAAGGATGAGCTAAACAGATTTAAGGAACTTAATACAATGATACAACAGTTGGAATCGAGCTTAGAATCACAGGCAGTTGTGCTTGCTGTTTACCTGCCATGAGAGGATGACCGAAGGTTCAGAAATGATTCTTACACTATAAGGAGTTGTTCTCATGCTTATCCTAGGAATAGACACCTCGTGTGATGATACATCAGCCTCTGTAGTAGAAGATGGCACAAAAATAATCTCTAATATTATCTCGAACCAGGCAGAGATACATAAAAAATATGGCGGCATTGTCCCTGAACTCGCATCCCGCCGGCACCTCGAGATGATATGGCCTGTTGTTAATGAAGCATTGGAAGTTACCGGTGTTAAACTTGAAGATTTATCCGGGGTTGCTGTATGCCATGGCCCGGGCCTTATAGGATCTTTGCTTGTAGGGTGTTCTTTTGCAAAGGCTATATGCTATTCAAAACAAACCCCTCTTGTTGCAGTAAATCATCTTGAAGGCCACATATTCTCATCATTCTTTGAGGAGCTAAAACCATCCTTCCCATTCATTGCACTTATTGTCTCAGGGGGTCATACATGCCTTTACAGGGTGGATGGCTTTGGTAAATACAAAGAACTCGGCAGGACAAGGGACGATGCTGCAGGTGAGGCATATGATAAGGTCTCAAAGCTCCTCGGCCTTGGATATCCCGGGGGCACCGTAATCGATAAACTTTCACAGGATGGAAATCCAAAGGCTATAGATTTCCCGAGAGCATACATGCCTGAATCCTCCGATTTTAGCTTCAGCGGACTGAAAACCGCAGTACTGAATTTTGTAAAACATAATGAGTTACGCTTAACGGCTAAAGACTTATCACACATCACACATCACACATTACTCAATGATATCGCTGCGTCCTTTCAGGCATCTGTAGTTGATGTGCTTGTGAGAAAGACAGAATGGGCGATCAAAAAACAACGCATTAAAAGGGTTGCAATCTCAGGTGGGGTGGCTGCAAACAGTGAGTTGAGGAAGAGAATGAAAAAAATGGGAGCGGAGAAAGAGGCGGAAATCTTTATGCCGTCTGTACCGCTGTGTACAGATAATGCAGCCATGATTGCAGCAGCCGGATACCACCATCTTAAGTCAGGAAACTTCGCAGGGCTTGATCTAAATCCAAAGGCATATCTGCCGCTTTAAAGAATTAACTTGTTTTGTGTAATGTTTTGTTTTTTTCTGAAAACAAAAAATAGATTTCTCTCTGCATGTATGGTTTTTAATCCTGCTCCAAAAACCAGAATCCGGTAGCTACTACCACAAATATGGTGGGACGCGATGTCTCAAAAAAGGTCCATCCCACCAATAAGGATAATCCCACCAGTAGGGATAAGGATAATAATAGGATGGAACAAAATAATAGTCCTTTTTCTCTTCCCAGAGATAAATCTCCTTTATCTCAAAGAAGGGGTAGACATACTCCATCTCGTCTATTTTCCCCTTTTTTTCTTCAATAAACTCGCCGGCAACTGTTATCTCCCTTCCACGGCGGAAAATCACAGGGTCTAAAAGGCCGCTTTCCTTTGGAAACAGTGCGAGGAATCTACCGTTGGAAAATCCGAATCCCTTCAGATAACCTCTTGAATCAACATCCACATAAAGCGCCTCTATCAAAGAACCTTCGGCAGTAACCTTTGTATCGACAATGACCCCTCCAAGGATAAAGAGCCTTCCTTTGTAAGGTTCAGGGTTTCGCTTGATCTCAGACAAAGGCACATCCCTGACAGCTACATCCATGAGCTCCTTTCTGAGAACAGGAGCACAGGAGAAAAGGAACAGCGATATTAAAACTAACAGGACTATGAAATAATATCTCTTCATAATTTTAGTTTAAAACTTTTCAGTAAATTGTCAAGATTACTAATAGCCTCGTCAAAATCTACTCATTTTCTCGATGGCAAATTCTTATACTCAAAAGAGCTAAGGCTCTTCCGGCAAGAGGAATTCAAAAGAAAAGATAAAGAAAAATCTAACGATTGACGGGTATTACTAAGGAGTTCATAAGTAAGGCCTCATTATTGTCATTCCTCCGCCAGAGGCGGAACAGCCAGCCTTTTTATTTTAAACAATCCTGACGCCATAGGCAGTTTATCTGCCCGCATTCATTAGCCTTACCTGTTGCAAAACAATCATTATTACCCTCATCTCTCTGAATAGCTCTAATAATTTCTGTTTTTTTCATGTTTGCAACTTTCAGATTCCTTTCCTTTGCAATTGATTTAACTTCCTTAAGTGTCATAACATTACCCTCCTAATACAGATTAGCAAAACCAGTGCTATAATACAACTTGTTAATAAATACCCAAACCCGCTATAAATAATAAAGTGTTTCGTCCCGTTCAGGAGGCTTTTTTCTAATTTTCATAGAGGTTTTTGAGGGCGTGGCAAAGAGGTCTCCTTCATTTAAGATATTCCCCATATCCTCTTCGATCTTTTCAGGGTCTTCCCCGGCCTCCATACGTCTTAATGCCTCTTCCATTCCAGAGCCAAGATCCAGCCCTGTTGTATCGCACAGTTTACGCATAAGATGAGCAGCCTGCCTGGGATCGTCTTCGTTCAGATTTTTAGCCTCCTGTTCCATCAAAGACATCGCCTTCCCCAATTTCGCTTCATCCAGTTCCGGCATCCCTATGTCATCCTGTTCCTCTGCACCCCTGAGAACAGCAAATCTGGACATAAGCCGATCCAGGGGTCCTTTGTTGCACTTTGGGCATAGAGGCCGTTTCTCCGTGTTTACACGACTTGAGAAGAAGTTAAAGATAGTATTGCAATCAGCACAGAAGAATTCATAAATGGGCATGTCAAACCCTCCAAAAAAGCGATTCCTGTTTATTTGTTTAATTTTAATTGTACATCGAAAATGTGCGAGATGTAAAAAGCAGCTATTTTTCTGCCCGCTCCTTAAACTATGTATCCGTTTTTGTGGTTCTTATTTCATTCATCTTGTCAAAGATTTGTTTTAATGTTACAAGCATCTCATTAGATAATTTCTGTATAACGTCTATTCTCTCAATTGCTTTTAGAAGAAGGTCGCTTAACTCACCCTGGGACACTGACGATTCAGCAAGTTCTAATGTTCCTCTTACAGCCATTATGTGTTCGTTAAGCTCATCAGATATCTCCTTTAGTCTATCATTGCTTTTTACCATATCCTTATTCCTCCTTCTATTGTATCATTCATTGTCAATTCCATCCGGAGAGGAGAGAATTTTTCTTTATCTTTTTTCCCTGCCTCATTTTTAGCAAGGATTTTCTGTAAATCTTCAAACACTGATCTGAATTTAGCATATTCTCTTCGAAAACAGCCACCCCAGCAGACAAAGACAGACCGTTAAATAAAAAACTATTGCACTCTTTAATAAAAAAAATTACAATATCGCCATGGAAAAAAGGCATTCTAAAAGAATAAAGGTTAAATTAAATGCCGAACGTATCTCAGGCGATGAAAAATATGGAGTATTTATAGAGAATATTTCCGAAAATGGTATCCATATGATAACCACACATTTAAAAAAGCATAAGGAATATGCTCCCGGGAAAGACATTGATTTGAAATTCCGTTTCTCTTCAGGAGAAACCCTCAATCTCCATTGCAAAGTAATATGGGCATATTCGGAAGGCCCGACAGACAGTATAGGCATGGAAATTTTAGACCCGCCCTTACGATACATCGAATTTGTCCGAGCTCTGCATTAGTCCTTGCGATTATGCCTGTTGCCTTTCTTTCTTCTCTACAGCACTTTTGCACTTCCCGCCTAAGGTTCGGCTACATCTAACGCAAAATCCAGTCCGAGACGTTTAAAAACCGCCCTTTTCGGAACACCTGTTTCAGTGTTCCACCCCATCGCCATATAATAATCTCTGAGCTGAGTCTCATTGTCCACTGAAATTCCCTTTGTAGGTCCGGCAGATAGCGGAGGTTGCCCGAGGATTCGCCCCGGAAGTTTAAACGATTCTTTGTTTCGAATGCCCTCTCGAAGGTTGAAGGCGGTTCTCAAATTGGCGATACGCTCACCGATCTCAAGGATGTCCTCCATGGTAAACTTTTTCCCCATGGCCAGGCTCAGGTATTCAGGGACGACCATGGCTGGTGTGATCGTGGAACCGAACATGCATAATCCTGCTGCATTGACAACATGGCCGAATGAAGAAAGATATTTGTGGGTTTGTCCTTTTCCTGAGAATGTGTATTTATCATTTACTGTCGGATGGTTAAGCCCTTCGGGGACAAATTCACCCTCTGCATTCCAGGAGCCGTATTGGGTATGCCGGCCGGGTGTCGCATCTGCAACATAGCTCGCTGCAATCCCGGGATAGCAGCGCGGGTCATGCATGGGAAGCTCCTCCCCTCCACATTCCATTGCGAAAGCTCCGGCATCTTTACCTATTCGCTCAACTGCTTTCCTGATACCGTCACCCAGAACTTTTCCTCCGAAGCCTTCACCCCGCGCCATTTGCATGGTAATTCTGACTATAGCCTCGTGATTCCCCCATTTAAGCTCAATGCCGCCGGTATCCTCCTTGCTGATGATTCCTCTCTCGTAACATTCTATGGCGAACGCAACAGTAGCTCCTGTTGAGATAGTATCCATGCCTGCATCGTTACAGATGTTATTCAAGTGAAAAATGGATTCAATATTATCGTTGAGGCACATCGCTCCAAAGGCACCGAGTGTCTCATATTCGGGACGATGGCTTTTGCCATATCCTGAAGACGCCTTCACATAAGCCCCACAGGCTATAGGGCACATCCAGCATCCATAAGGTTCTGTCTTGTATTTGAGAATGGCTTCCCCTCCGATCTTTTTGTAACCGGGGAAATCTTTCTTCCCACCCACCCAGTTTTTAATCGGAGTATCACCTTCTAACAGGCTTGACTCCAGAGCTCCTGGTGTCCCATAAGTATGGAAAAAATCGTAAAGTGGGTTCGACTTTTTGTAGTACTTATGTAAGATTTCTTTCCTGAGTGCATTGAGCCTCTCCTCCTCAGCTACCGCAACTGTGCCCGTTGCCAGAGCTACAACACCTTTGAGACTCTTTGACCCCATGACCATCCCCAGGCCGGAGCGTGCAGCTGCCCTTCCCCCATCATTAATGATCGCAGCCAGTGCAGATACACGTTCACCAGCCGGGCCGATAACGGCTGCATGTGCCTGCTTGCCGTGCGCCTCTTTGAACTTTTCTTCTGCTTCAGAGCAGTTGAGCCCCCAGTATGAAGAGGCATCGTGAAGCATTACCTTTCCATCTTCAACTAATGCATAAACGGGTTTTTCAGATATTCCCGCAAAAAAAATCGCATCGATTCCTGCTTGCTTCAAGGCTGGCCCGAATTTGCCGCCGCAGTTTGCATCACCCCATCCTCCTGTCTTAGGAGATTTGCCGACCGCAGTAAAGCGATTTCCGGTTATCGCCTGTGTTCCCGTGAGGGGACCGGTTGTCAATCCTAATGTGTTTTCGGGCCCGAGCGGGTCAACTTTTGCCCGCTGTTTTGTATAGAGATAGTAAGCGCCGATACCGTAACCACCCAGGTAATTTTCATACAGTTCATCTGGTGGTTCCTCAATCTTTACTTCGCCTGTGCTCAGATTAAGCCAGGCAATCTTGCGGAGAACTCCCCTAAGACTCATTTCCCCTCCCTTCTTTCAATATATAACTTAGCAACTATGCTTATAATCTTCAATCCTTAATAAGATCGGAATCCAGTTTATTGTCGGGCTTACTAAACTGTGCTAACCCAAATAATGCAGTTGTCTACGACTCGTAGAGAGATAATGTCCCGACACATATCAGGATTGTGACGGGATCGATATCTTAATTTACCTCTAACTGATGGTTTTCGGAATATTTTAGTTCACCATGTGGAATGAGTGAGTCTCATAAAAAGATGGTTCTTTCTCATTTGGAATGGGTAAATTGTCACCCTGATGGTTCGACAAGCTCACCATGACCTCTTGTGTCACCCTGAGCCTGTCGAAGGGAGCACATTGTAATATATAAACATAGTAGCTTTTCATTAGTTTTAGCAATGCTTGTCACCCTTCGACAAGCTCAGGGTGACACTGGGTTACCCACTCAATGTGAGAAAGAACC
>JBGOWS010000154.1:0-5448 GCA_041478735.1 Thermodesulfovibrionia bacterium
AAAACTGCTTGAGCTGCTCAAAGAGGATGCGAACAGAATGGCAGCAAAAGACCTCCACGAGCTCTTAAGGTGCTTTGAAAACTACCACAGGATCCTTTCTGTTGAGGCACATGCAAGACATATCCTCTTCAGGGAAGAATCAAGATACCCTGGTTACTATTACAGGGGCGACTTTAACAAAATCGATGATTCAACCTGGAAATGCTTTACCAACTCAAAATTCAATGCGGAGACCAATACATGGGAACTGAAAAAAGTTCCATATGTACAAATGTTTCCGTAAGTCTGTTTTATGGGGAGGGCCAAGCCCTCCCCATTTTTTTAATTAATTTAGGCCAATAAAGATTTTTTAATTTATTATTGACAAGTTGTGGTATAATACGCCCCGTTTAAAGTAGGTTAGAAAGAGATCGTTATCCACGGGTAATAACCGTCTCTTTGTGACTTACTGCCTTTAAGGAGGATTAATATGGCAGAAAATAAAAAAGTTCTTGTAATCGGAGGCGGCATAAGCGGGCTTACCGCCGCAATCGAAACAGCAGAGGCAGGTTGTGACGCTTATATCGTAGAGAAAAACCCCTATCTTGGTGGAAGGGTAGCTCAGATCAATAAGTACTTCTGGAAACTCTGTCCCCCTAACTGTGGCCTTGAGATACAGTTCAAAAGGATAAAGAATAATCCACGAGTTAAGTTTTATACGTTTGCAGAAGTGGAGGATATCAAGGGGGAAGAAGGCAATTTTGATGTGACAGTTAAGCTGAACCCAAGATATGTAAATGACAAATGCGTAGGATGTGATGCATGTGCTCAGGCATGTCCATCTTACAGGGATAATGAATTTAATTTTGGTATGGACAAGACAAAGGCTGCATATCTGCCTTTTAGTCAGGCATTCCCATTTAAGTATGTAATTGATAGTAAGTCCTGTCCAAAAGACTGCATGAAACCATGTCTTGAAGCGTGCAAGTATAATGCTATTGATTTTGATATGAAGCCAGAAACTGTTAACCTGAAAGTTGGTGCAGTTGTTTTAGCTACCGGATGGAATCCGTATGATATGAGCAAACTTGACATTCTTGGTTCTGGTAAAATTCAGAATGTTATAACAAATATGATGCTGGAAAGGTTAGCATCAGTGGACGGACCCACAAAGGGCAAGATTGTTCGCCCTTCTGATGGAAAAGAGGTTAAGAACATCGCCTTTGTTCAATGTGCGGGTTCGAGGGACGAAAACCACCTTCAGTATTGTTCGTATATATGCTGCCTGGCCTCGTTAAAGCATGCTATGTATGTAAGAGAACAGTATCCTGATTCGAAAGTTCAGATTTTTTATATAGATATCAGGACCCCGGGGCTTTATGAGAATAGATTTTACTGGAAAATAAAGGATGATCCCAATGTCATTTTTACAAAAGGCAAGGTCGCGCAAATTACCGAAGATGCTGCGACTAAGGATGTAACTATTGTAGCAGAGGATGTCTATGGAGCAGGAAAAATCAAGGCGATGTTCGATATGGTAGTCCTTGCAACTGGAATGGATTTGACGACAAAAGGTTCTAAGGTCGGGACTGATATTTCATATACACCTGATGGGCTCGTAGACGATTCAGCCCTAAAGAAAGGTATATATGCAGTAGGAACATTGAAAAGCCCTGCTGATGTTGCAAGGTCAGTTCAGGATGCTACTGGTGCTGCAATAAAGTGCATCCAGAGTGTGAGGAGGTAGGGATGGAGAAAAAATATGGTGTATATATCTGTAAAGGCTGTGGGATCGGGGATTCCATAAATATCGAGAAACTTGCAAAAACTGCAAAGTATGGACCGGTTAAAGAAGAAAACATAAAAACCCACGATATCCTGTGCAGCCCTGAAGGAGTTCAATTAATAAAAAATGATATCAAGAAAGACGGAATTAACACAGTAATAATCGCAGCATGTTCTCCCCGCGTAAAATATGAAGAATTCGATTTTCCGGGTTGTTTAACAGAAAGGGTAAATATAAGAGAATTCGTTGCATGGATGCAGCCACCAAACACAGATGAAACGCAGAGTATAGCAGATGATTACATGCTCATGGGCATAATCAGGGCCCAGAAAAGTGAACTTCCAGAGCCTGCTATCCTTGAAAACCTGAGTAATACAATTTTAGTAATAGGTGGTGGTATCACAGGTATGACAGCAGCCCTTGAAGCAGCAGAAGCAGGATATCAGGTTTTTCTGGTAGAAAAAGAACCTCGGCTTGGAGGGTTTGCGAATAAATTATACAAGAAGATCCCAACAAGAGATTTCAGAGAACCTGTAATAGTTGATACAGAAATAGATAAGGTTATCAGCAAGGTCGAAAGCCATCCTAATATAAAGGTCTATAAATCGGCAAAAGTAGAAAAGACAGCGGGCCAGCCCGGTTTATACGATGTAACTATATCTTCAAGCAGCGGTTCTGAAACTGTAAAGATAGGAGCGATTGTGATGGCTACAGGCTGGACGCCTTACGATGCCACGAAACTGGATTATCTCGGATACGGTAAATTCAAGGATATCGTAACAAATATTGAGTTCGAGGAAATGGCAAAGAAAGGCACTATTACAAGGCCATCAGATGGTAAGGATGCAACAAAGGTTGCCTTTATTCAGTGCGCAGGAAGCAGGGATCCGAATCATCTTCCTTACTGTTCTTCCATGTGCTGTGCAACATCTTTGAAGCAGGCGAGATATGTAAGACAGAACCCGGAAGCAGTAGCAATGGTACTTTACAAAGACTTGAGAACTCCTGGAAGACTTGAGGCTTTTTATAAAGAGGCACAGAATGACCCTGGCGTAATGCTGACAAAAGGCGATGTCACAGGCGTTTCAGAGGCAGGGAATGGGAATTTTTACGTTGAGATGGAAAATTCCCTTTTGGGCGAAAAGGTAAAGGTTGAGGCTGACCTTGTTGTTCTCGCAGCTGGTATGGTACCCACAACAAGGGCTCCGCAGGAATATCTTGATGGACTTACTCAGGCAGCTGCAAAAGGTGATGATGCAAAGAAGGCATATTTAGAATCGACTCCTAAACCAGAGTTTATATTAAACCTTGATTACAGGCAGGGGCCTGAGATACCCTCCCTTGAGGGGGCATGCGGTTTTGCGGATTCAAACTTTATATGTTTCCAGTATGAAACGAGAAGGACCGGTGTGTACGCTGCAGGCTGTGTGAGGCAACCGATGAACATGACCGAGGCTCAGGAAGATGCAGCAGGCGCTGCCTTTAAGGCAATACAGTGCATTGATCATGTAGCTAAAGGTATGGCAGTTCATCCAAGGGCATGGGATTTAACTTTCCCTGACCCTCAACTTATCAGGTGCACAGCGTGTAAGAGATGTACAGAGGAATGCCCGTTTGGCGCTATAGAAGAAGATGCTAAGGGTATTCCCACATACATGGTTAACAGGTGCAGGAGATGTGGAACTTGTATGGGTGCATGTCCTGAAAGGATCGTATCATTCAAAGACTATAGTGTTGATTTGATAGGTTCGATCATCAAGTCATTGGATGTGCCGGAAGAGGAATTCAGGATCATATGTCTGGTTTGTGAAAACGATGCTTATCCTGCCCTGGACACTGCAGGACTGAATCGTAAGAGTATTGACCCAAGTGTCAGGTTTATCCCGATGAGATGCCTTGGAGGCATGAACCTCGTATGGATCGCTGATGCCTTCTCAAAGGGTGTGGATGGTTTCCTCCTTTTGGGCTGCAAGTTCGGAGAAAACTATCAGTGTCATTTTGTAAAAGGAAGTGAGCTTGCAAGTGTAAGGTTCGAAAAGATCGGAGAGACACTGAATAGATTACAACTTGAGTCAGACAGGGTTAACCTGATGCAGGTGGCTATTTCAGAATATGACAAACTTCCGGATATGATAAATAAATTTGTTGAAAGGGTTAAAGAAATAGGGCATAATCCATTCAAAGAAATGTAGAATAAAATTGTCTACGACCTATAAGCATAGGGAGGATATACATGGAACAAGAGAAAGTCGAAACACCAGAACCCCAAAAGGATGATGCCATCATTGCATCACCCGATCTGAAGTTCGTTAACGAGGTAATCAAGGGAGGAGGAGAATCCCTGAAGAAATGTTACCAGTGTGCCACATGCTCCGTTGTATGCAATTTAACACCTGACAGCAAACCGTTCCCGAGAAAAGAGATGATGTATGCACAATGGGGTTTAAAGGATAAGCTTTTTGGTAATCCTGACATATGGCTCTGTCATCAGTGCAGTGACTGCACTGCCTATTGTCCACGAGGGGCAAAGCCAGGTGAAGTCCTCAATGCAGTCAGAAAATTATCTATCGAAAATTATTCTGTACCACGATTTTTAGGAAAGGCTGCTGGAAACCCTGGTGCTCTTGTTCCCCTTCTTGCAATCCCTGTGGTGATTTTGCTTGCCATTTTTGCAGGTTTAGGTCATCTGAATCTGGAAGCTATTAGGAATGAAGCAGGGAAAATCGCATACTCAGCACTCTTGCCGTCGATCTACATTGACAGTGTTTTCGTCCCGATAGCGCTCTTTGCTGTTATTTCCCTTGCGATAGGGGTTTCCAAATACTGGAAAGATATGGAGCGGGCAACAGGCTCGGTTCTTAAGGGTAATATTGTGAGCACAATTACTGCGACGATATGGGAGATACTGGAACATAAACGGTTTGAACAATGTAATGTGACGAAAGATCGAAAGATAGCACACTTCTTAGTATTTTATAGTTTTATTGGTCTTGCGATTACAACTGCTTGGGCCGTTACATACCTTTACGGGCCAGGGTTGATGAAATTATTTGGTGTAAAACCATTTGGCTGGATGCTCGGTGAATCACCGTATCCGTTAACCGATCCCGTGAAATGGATTGCAAATGCAAGCGCTTTAACGCTGTTAGTTGGGATCACACTCGTCATAAGTAACAGGTTGAAAAATCAGGAGAAGGCTGGCAAAGGCGGTTATTATGACTGGCTCTTCATATACATCGTATTCGCAATAATGGCTACGGGTATCCTTTCTGAAGTGGTGAGATTAGCAGATATAGCAGTCCTTGCTTATGTCATGTATTATGCTCACCTCGTTGTTGTCTTTTTTCTTTTTGCATATGCCCCGTTCTCAAAAATGGCACACATGGTTTACAGGGCAACAGCAATGGTTTTTGCGAAACAAATAGAAAGAGATGTCGAGGTTAAATAGTTTTTTAGAATAATCACAAAGAGGGGGGAGGTGGAAGGTCAATAATTAAGTTGCTGTATTTCTAACTTTTCACTTTTAGCTCGTAAAGCAAGTTTAAAAAAGGAGGGAACATGAGTTCAACGATACTTTTTGCATTAGGTTGCGGAGTGTTAGGCGTTATATACGCTGTGATAACCGCAATGTGGGTGACAAAGCAGGACGCAGGGAATGCGAAGATGCAGGAGATCTCGAATGC
>JBGOWS010000073.1:0-9141 GCA_041478735.1 Thermodesulfovibrionia bacterium
GCATTCTTTCCCTCGATTATATCCGGTCCGGCATTGCCGGTAATTGAAAGACCTATGTCTGAATTACCTAATCTCCGAACTGCATGTGCCATGGCTATGGCTGTTTCCTCACTTATCATACCTTTTTTTTCTAAAAGTGATTTACTTATGCCAAGGACCTTTATTTTTGAACTTTTTGAATAACAGACAATAGACAGGTCAAGAAAATTTGAAGCGCCCGGGATATTGGTAATGATATGAGTAATAAGTCCTCCTGTACATGACTCAGCAATACTCAATCCGCAACCCTCTCTTTTGAGGAATTCTGTAATCCTGTTTACAATTTCTACTAAATAAGCTTCCATATCTGTAAAATTATATTTGTATATAAGGCAGCTGCAATATCATCTGCCATTATACCTTTTCCTCCGCTTAAAACAGACTCTATTTTTCTTATCGGGAACGGTTTTAGTATATCGAAAAATCTGAATAAAAAAAAGGCTGTTATGGCAAAACCCGTGCTGTATGGAATAAACAGTACGGAAATGAGATAACCGCAAAATTCATCTATGACTATATGTCTGCTGTCCTTATCGTTTAGAAGCTTTTCAGCATGATGAGAAGAAATGATACCAATATGAATTATAAACAACAATATAATAATGTGAATGAAGACGGTTGGCTTTAAAAGAACAAAGACAGTAAACGCAGCTAAGGATCCGAATGTCCCCGGCGCAAATGGAAGATAACCTATGAAACCGAGAGTAGCAATGTACTTAAGGACGAGCATCTCCTTAGTTTTAGCCTTATTCTTGAATTATTTTGTAAGAAAAGCTTATTTTTGCAGAGCCTTCGAGGGTGGCCTTTACAGAGCAGTATTTATTCATTGATAAATCAATTGCTTTTTTTACTGCATCTTCTGATATATTTCTGCCTCTCACAATAAACTCTAAGTTTATCTCTGTAAACTTCTTGGGATAATCGTCAGCCTTTTCGCCCTTTACATTTATCTCAAAACCTGTCACATCCTGCTTCTTCTTTTTGAGGATAGAGACAACATCCATTCCTGAACATCCTCCTATTCCCAGGAGAAGCAGTTCCATCGGCCTTAAGCCACTATTATGTCCACCGACTGCGGGGTTGCTGTCCATAACTATTGCATGACCTGAAGATGCCTCGCCTACAAATTGAAGTCCTTGTACAAATGTTACCTTTGCATTTGTCATTTCTTAACCTCCTGTGGATTTTAGTTAGAGTCTGTTTATAAACTATAAAACCCCCCTCACCCCCGCCCTCTCCCACCAGGGGAGAGGGTTGATAAATAAGCCCCTCCCTTGATGGGAGGGGTAAGGGGAGGGTGAATAATCAACATTTATAAACAGACTCTAGTTAATTTATTCGAGATGAGGATGTTTGTCAAGAAAGCCATTGTCAAAAGAGATTTTGTCTTGTAATGAAAGTAATTTTTGAATAAACTATTATAAGTTAACCTTTTTAAAAGATAATCAGATATATTGGGGATATGGGTGGACGCTCTTATTTTAGCAGGTGGAGAAAATAAAAGGCTTCCAGTGCTGAAGGGATTCCTTGAGGTAAATGGGAAGAGGATTATTGAGTCAAATATAGAACTCCTCAGCAGGATCTTTGATAGGGTTATTATTAGCACCGATAAGCCAGAACTCTATTTCCCCTTCGGTGTCTTGATGCTAGGAGATATAATTAAATATAGAGGACCTATGATAGGAATATTTTCAGCATTAACCGTTCCAGAAATCTCCGAGATTTTTGTGACAGCGTGTGATATGCCTTTTATAAAACCAGAACTTATAAGATATATTGTGGATAAATACAATACACAAAACATAGTCCCCCCCACCCATCCCTCCTCCTCGCCCTGTGCAGTAAGTTTTACTACTACACGGGGCGAGGGGGGGGATGGCAAGGGAAGGGGTGAAAATATGGGTCGTGAGCCTTGGGCTTTGGGCTCGTATCAGAAGTGGGATGCTGCAATCCCAAGCTTTGCTAAAAGACCCCAACCTCTTCTCGGCATTTATTCAAAAAGAATTGTTGGGGACATGGAAAAGATCATAAAACAAGGGAAAAGAAGCTTAAGGGAATTTCTGCATAAGATAAATGTTCTATATATAGAAGAGGAAGAAGTGAGGTCTATAGACATGGAAGGAAGATCTTTTGTGAACATAAATACCATGGAGGATTTTCAGAAAGAAATAGGAGGGGAAATATGTTTGGTTTAGGAATGCAGGAATTAGTTGTTATACTTATAATAGTTCTTGTTCTGTTTGGTGCAACCAGGTTGCCGGAAATAGGAAAGGGGATCGGCCAGGCCATAAGGAACTTCAAGAAAGCTACATCCGAGCCTGATGAAATAGATGTAACACCCAAGAAAAGCGTATCTCAAGAACAGAAGAAAGAAGAAACAGCAAAAAAAGAAGGTGAATAGGGGAGCTGTCGCAGAGATTAGTCTGTCAGCGATATCGTATAACCTTCAGTCTGTCAGGAAGATTATCGAAAATCGACCGGTAATTGCTGTGGTTAAGGCAGATGCATACGGTCATGGCGCAATAGAAGTCTCAAAAAAACTGATTAAAGAGAAAGTTTCTTGCCTCGCAGTCGCATATACAGGTGAAGCTATTGAACTCCGGGACGCAGGTATCGATGCGCCGATAATAGTGTTATTTGACAGGGGAGATATAAAGGATTATTTTGATTTCAAGCTTGTACCTGTTGTTTATAATGTTGATACTGCATTAGCTTTATCAACTGAAGCAAGAAAAAGAGGCACTACAATAAAAGTTCATGTTAAGGTTGATACCGGGATGGGGAGACTGGGATTAAGCGGCGATTATAATCATATCATCGAAGATTTGTTCAAGATCTCGGAGATGGATGGAGTAGAAATAACAGGACTCTTAAGCCATTTTTCAGAGGCTGACCTTTCAGACAGATCGTATGCACTTCTTCAGCTTGACAGATTCAATAAAATAAGAGAAACCATCTCCAAAAAATTAAAAAGAAAAATTTTCTCACATATAGCGAACAGTGCGGCTGTCATTACTTTTCAAGATGCACATCTTGATGCAGTTAGACCCGGACTTATGCTTTACGGGTATTCTCCAATACAGAATTCTGGAGTCAGCCCCCCCACCCATCCCTCCCCCTCGAGGGGGGAGGGCAAGGGTGGGGGTGGGAACTCTGAACTCCAAATTCCAAATTCCGAACTTGTAAACCTGATGCCGGCAATGAAGATCAAAACAAATATTCTATGTATCAGAAACCTACCGCCTGGATCGCCGATAAGTTACGGGAGGACGTTTATTACAAAGAGGCCGAGCAGGATAGGGGTGCTCCCTTTAGGATACGCTGACGGATATAGCAGGTTTTTTTCAAATAATGCAGAGGTGCTTGTCAAAGGAAGGCGGGTACCTGTTGTAGGAAGGATATGTATGGACCTGACAATGATTGATCTCACAGAAATTAAAGACGTCAGGGAAAACGATGAGGTAATAATCCTCGGAGAACAGCAAGAAGAGTCTATAACAGCTCAGGAACTTGCATATAGAGCAAATACAATACCGTATGAGATACTTACATCCCTTGGCAGTCGCTCGAGGAAAGAATATATCGATGTTAAGACTGATTGAATTTATAGGTCGCTATATTACAGTCTTTGCTGGAGAGCTTGGCAGTATACTCCTACTTTTATGTTCAACCATCAAGCAGATGATACTGCCTCCTTTTGAGATTAGGAATACATTCAAGCAGATGGTAGAGATAGGAATAAAATCCCTACCTGTTGTCCTTATAACAGCAGTCTTTACTGGAATGGTCCTGGCCCTTCAGACATATACAGGGTTTAAAAGATTTGGCGCTGAGGCTCTTGTCGGTTCAGTTGTTGCATTATCTATGACAAGAGAGATGGGGCCTGTACTAACTGGCCTCATTGTTGCGGGGAGGGCAGGGGCAGCTATGGCAGCAGAGCTTGGCACTATGAGGGTCACGGAACAGATAGACGCTCTGGAGACCCTTGCTACAAATCCTATAAAATACCTGATAGCACCGAGATTTTTATCTGGAATGATTATGCTTCCAGCCCTTACAGTAGTTGCTGATATAATCGGAATACTTGGAGGATATGCTGTTACAGTAGGATTTTATGGCGCAAGCTCCACTGTATACTGGCGCAGGACATGGGATTACCTTGAACTCAACGACATTAATAATGGCCTGATTAAAGCATGCTTTTTCGGTGCCAGTATCGCCTTAATAAGCTGTTATAAGGGTTTTGTCGCAAGTGGCGGCGCTGAAGGTGTTGGAAAGGCAACAACAGGTGCGGTAGTCCTTTCATTCATGACGATACTCAT
The DNA here is from genome assembly GCA_041478735.1 of Thermodesulfovibrionia bacterium. Taxonomy (GTDB): domain Bacteria; phylum Nitrospirota; class Thermodesulfovibrionia; order Thermodesulfovibrionales; family SM23-35; genus JBGOWS01. The sequence continues at coordinate 4,362 of JBGOWS010000073.1, forward strand.
ATCAGACTATTTCCTTTCAGCATGGTTATTTAAGTGAAATATATATGACGACAAATCTGTACAAGGAATTTAAAAATTCGTATATTAAATATTGTTTCTGAATAAAAGTCATTCCAGCTTGTCTGGAATCTTTCTGAAAATAACCTCACTAAATCTCCTTTTGTTAAGGGGACTAAAGAATGATTCCGAACAAGTCGGAATGACAGAAAAGAGAAAAGAAAGTATTTAAATGATAGAACTTGTTAATCTGCATAAGTCCTTTGGAAAAAACCATGTTCTTAGAGGTGTTAACCTAAAGGTTGAAAAGGGCGAGAGCATGGTTGTGATAGGCGGAAGTGGTTCCGGCAAAAGTGTGTTGATAAAACATATTATAGGAATACTAAAACCTGATGATGGTGCTGTCCTTATCGATGCCATCGATATAGCAAAACTTAAAGAAAATGAACTCTATGAAGTCAGGAAAAAATTTGGTATGCTTTTTCAAAGCGCTGCACTTTTCGATTCTTTCAGTGTGTGGGAAAATGTTAGTTTTGCCCTGATGAGGCAAAATAAGATAAGCGAGAAAGAGGCAAAGGCAATAGCAACAGAAAAGCTCAGAATGGTTGGTCTTGTAGGTGTGGAGGATTTAATGCCGTCCGAACTATCAGGAGGCATGAAAAAGAGGGTTAGCCTTGCAAGGGCGATAGCACATGAACCTGAGATATTGCTATATGATGAACCTACTACAGGCCTTGACCCAATAATGGCGGATGCTATAAACGAACTTATTGTAGAGATGAAACAACATCTTTCAGTTACCTCTGTTGCCATAACACATGATATGAACAGCGCATACAAGATTGCTGACAGGATTGCGATGCTTTATGAGGGCAGGATAATCGAGGTAGGAACCCCAGATGAGATCAAGAATACTAAAAATGCTATAGTAAAACAGTTTATAACAGGGAGTGCTGCGGGGCCAATAAAGATAGAAGGAGTGGACTATGAGAGGGCTTTCAACAGAGCTTAAGGTCGGCTTTTTCGCGCTGATCGTTCTTGCAATTCTGACATATATGACTTTCAAAGTCGGTGGCTTTGAATGGATAAAGAGGGAAGGCTATACAGTCTATGTTTATTTCAACAATACTGCGGGACTCGATGAAAAGACAACGGTAAGGGTTGCTGGTGTTGATGCAGGTGTTATAGAGAAGATAGAACTCAGAGAGGGACAGGCAAAACTCACCCTTAGAATTAATAAAGCTGTAAAATTATACTCAGATGCCTCTGCAGCAATAAAGGCGACAGGGCTTTTAGGTGATAAATACCTTGATGTGAAGATTGGCTCAAAAGAGCCTCTCCTGAAAAGTGATGATGCCATAAAGAATGTGACAGAGGTTGTTGACATCGATGATATGGCCAGGAATCTTTCAGAGGTCTCTGTAAACATAAATAAACTTGCAACCTCACTTAATGAGGCACTTGGTTCAGAGGAAGCTAAAGCAGCATTGAAAGAGACGGTTATTAACCTGAAGGACATAACCAGAAATCTGAATGATACAATCTATGCAAACGATAAAAGGCTCAGGAATGTTCTTGATAACATCAATGACCTCACAGCATCAATAAACGACCTTGTAAAGACAAACAAAGAGTCTTTTACAACAACAATGGCAAATTTCAGGGATTTTTCAGGGACATTGAAGTCGGACGGCCCCGAATTTATAACGAACCTCAACAAGGCAACAAAAGAGCTTAAGGCGATGGTTGAAGAGAACAGGACATCCATTAAGAATACAACCGGATCCATAGAGAATATTGCAAAAAAGATCGACAGCGGTGAGGGCACTATCGGTAAGCTTGTAAAAGATGAGAGACTGTATGAGTCTATTAATAAAGCAGCAGAAACCGTATCAGCAATACAAAGATTCAGGACGTTTATAACACTTCAGGGAGAGTATCTTGCAAAGCCAAAGGATGGCAAGGGATATTTCTATGTGACACTTCAGCCAAGGCCAGAAAAGTATTACGTCCTGGGTGTAGTGGCAGACCCCATTGGCAGGGTTAAGACAACAGAAACCACAACAACTATTAATGGAGTACCCACGGTAGAGAAGAAGGAGGAGGTTGAAGAGAGGGTAGAATTTACCGCACAGATTGCGAGGCGATTTAAGGAATCAGCTACATTTAAAGACACGGTATTGAGGGCTGGAATTACAGAGAATACATTTGGATTTGGTATAGACCAATTCTTTATGAACGATAAGTTAAAGGTATCAGTTGATGCATGGGACTTTGGTCACAATGAAGCTAACTCAACAAATCCTCATATCAAGGGAGGGGCAGATTATTTTGTATTTAAAAATGTGTTCATTTCAGGTGGAGTTGATAACATACTGAACAAAAGATGGCGTGGCGCATATATTGGTGGTGGTGTGAGGTTTGAGGATGAGGACTTCAAATATATATTTGGCACCATGCCAAGGATACCCGGCCAGTAGAAAGGAGGTGAATGAGATGAGGATCCCGTTTATGAAGCATGTGTCATGGTATCTCGTTATAGCGATGTTCATAATAGGTGTTGCACCGAGAGTAGATGCTGGACTTGCGCCGTCAGAGATAATTGCCCTCGCACAGGCAGACAGGACTGCTGACCTTGGAAAAATCCAGAAGGTTCTTGAGACCAGAGCCATAAGTGAAAGGCTTGCGCAGTTCGGGCTAACACAGGATGAGATTCAGAAAAGACTTACACAACTCAGCGACCAGCAGATTCACCAAACCGCCCTTCAATTGGATGATCTCAAGATTGGGCAGGACGATGGCCTCGGAATAATAATTGCAGTTCTTATTATTGCGATACTCGTTGTCCTGCTGTTACAACTTACAGGGCATAAGGTTATAGTAACCAAGTAAGGTTATAAGAAACGTATACATAAAGCATTAATACAGGGGAGGCTGTCTCAGTCTGACTGAGACAGCCTCCCCTGTCTATATTTTTCGATCTTTTTTTTCTATGATTCTAAAAGGTTGCCTTCCGATACCTTGAAAATGGGGAAAATCAAAAGTGATTTGATTGGTAGGAATATCCGATTTTTTGTCTTTGTATCGAGGAGGGCGGAGGCTACTACCTTTACTTTTGCGATTGTATAGCCGTTTTCTTCGTTGTAGTAGGTAATTCTCTCTATTTGTCCTTTGATTTCAGCAAACATGGCAATTTTATTTTTCTCCTGAGATGATATTTTATCTTAAAAGTTGATATCAATTTCTATGGAGGCATAGGATATGATTGTTACTAATGCAAGTTCACTAAGCACGAAAGGAGGAGCAATAAAAGATTTAGTGCCTTCTTTTACCTCTGATGTATTTTATAACTAAATAACCTATGAAAAAACTGATGAATAAAAAGATAACGACATATTTAATCTTACCTGTATCAATGCCTATATCTTTCAGACTGTTACCTCCCACATACCCTATTGAAACCATTACGGCAATTGTAAAGGTAACTGCAAAAGCATCTGTTAAGAGGAATTTCAAAGGATGCATTCTCATAATGCCAGAAACAAGAAAGATCTGTGTCCTTAGACCGATAAAATGCCTTCCAAACAATATAAAGAAGATTCCTTTCTTCTTATATTTTTCTTCGAGCATTGCAAGCCTTTCTGGGGATAAAAACTTTTGAAACCATTTGTGGCAAACAGCCATGCGACAATATTTTCTGCCAAAAAGGTAAATGATAAAATCTGCTATCAAGACCCCTATGTATATAGTGAGCAGGGCAGGTATTGGTTTTACAATATTGCCTTGTATCAAGAATCCACATAAGATGAATGTAGCATCTTCGGGGAAGAAAGGTACTCCAATACCTCCGAGAATTAACAGGACAAAAAGCCCGATATATGGGTAATTTTCTATAATGGCTGTAATGTTATTACACCTTCTTTCCTGATGTGTCCACTAATCTCGTTGCATAGCATTTTGGATAAGTGGAGCATCCCCAAATATCTTTTCAGTCCTTATAAAAGTCCCATCTTACAATCTTATATTCATTATATCATCCTCTTTGAGAGGGGGACTGGTCACTTACTAAGAATTGTTCTTTAAATGTTAAAATAGGCGATGAAGCATATAACTTTATTGGGATTAACAGCTGGCACACTAACAACAATATTACTTCTCCCACAAGTCATCAAAATATAGAAGTCAAAATCAGCCAAAGATATTTCGTTAGTTACTTTTTCTATTTTTGGTGTGGGTCTTTTGCTATGGATATTCTACGGAATTTTTATAAACTCATTGCCTGTTATCATTACCAATATCCTTACATTTATATTGGCATCTGTGATTATGGTATTGAAGATAAAATATGGATGAGAAGTCTGATTTCCAATACAAATCACTCTATATTTCAAACAATAATCGTATGCCGTGTATATTGTATTACTCGTCGGTTGAAGTCCGACCATGGGAATTCGGCAGTTCACCCATGTAGCACGAGAGAGGTGTGAAGGGTAACCTGAAGCACTAAGTTCCCTGACAAAGCCTCATTAAGTGAGGCAAGCAAAACTGTGGGTCGTAGCGAAAGCGAACCTACATGTAGCCTCGTAAGTTAGAGAAGGGTAAGTATAGACAGATGGCGATGGATATGCTACAGGCTCGGAGGAATGCAGGGGGAAGAAATCGGCAGGGCTTCTCCAATGATGGCGATGAAGTTATGAGCGCTTTTGATCGACTTCATATAATAAAGCTGCAACGCAAAATATTAGTTTCAAATGTCAATATCGCAAGTCAGACCCCATGGGCA
>JBGOWS010000036.1:0-13369 GCA_041478735.1 Thermodesulfovibrionia bacterium
TCATCGGCAAAATAAAAATTCCAAACAGATGTTTCCAAATAAAGCTGAGGTTTTTTCATATGATTATATTATATCCCTTTCTCTTTTTATTGCCCACAATTTACGCTAACTCGTTCCTAATTGCACCATTTGGTGCAATTATAATCCCTATTCGGAGGGCTAATTGCACTCTATTGCGTTTATTTTCAATTTACCTGAAGACCCGATGCCTCACTCTTGCCTTTTTTTGCCACATTTCCACATCCTCCTTTAAGTCGAGATTGTCCAATGGACTTATTATTCTGCCCAAGCTCCTTGTGCTCACATGAGTATAGATTTCAGTTGTTTTGCTGCTGGCGTGGCCTAATAATTCTTGAATATACCTTAAATCCACGCCGCTTTCCAGCAAATGCGTTGCGAAGCTATGCCTTAAGTCATGTACAGATACGTCTTTTTGTATCTCTGCTTTCTCACATGCCTGGTCGAATATTTTCTCAATAGTCCTTCTTGATAAATGCCTGCCAGCTTTGGCGCCCCCAAAAAGCCATTTTATGGGCCTATATTGTGCCATATATTCATCTAATACCTTTAGCGCCTTTTCAGACAGTTTAGTGTATCTATCCTTATCTTCCTTTTGAACCTTTGATGTGAATCAGCATCCTCTGGCGGTCAAGGCCCTCCAGAGTTAAACGCGCTGCCTCGCCTACTCTGAGACCGCCGGAGTATATCGTCATGAGTATAGCTTTGTGCTTGATGTTCTTCATCGCTTGAATAATACGCGTTATTTCCTCTTTGTTTAAGGTCGTAGGTAACTTCTTGTCTTTGGTCGGGCGTTTGACTTCGTAATGGATTTCTTCATCTTTAAAGACATCTAAAATCTTTTCCAGGGTTCCATCTGTATTGGGGAAGTTCCAGTGTTTTTCTTCAGGATGCCATTTTCGACCAGGGATAGTTTTAACCTTCTCAACACGCTGAGGATCGTAACGGAAAGAAACCGTTATTCTATCAGAGTCACCTTTACCCAGCACTATCATGTTAGTGCTGGGTTTACTAACTGTTACTACCCCCATAAAAGATCTCCATGGAAAGGCGGATTCTATGGTTTAATTATTGATTAAAGCCCTTATATTGTCAACGGGGGTTCTGATTTTTCCTTTTATCGATACTCTCTTAACATAGATGATTTTTAATGTTTGAAGACGAAAGCAGCACTGGGCGAAATTTTTAGGGGCGCGAACTTCTATGTGCACTGTTGATCTCTACGGGGCCACTTGAACGTTTGAAAGATGAATTGAAGAAAGATGCTGTTTTTATCAAGTTTTTTCAGTACGATTTAAGAAAATCTGACGAAGCAGGGAAGTTGGTAAAAAATGTTATCAAAGGTCCCTAAATTCTCTGCTGGAAAAGCTCTCAAGGATGCAGTGAAATAAGTTTTTGCGCCGGCTTTGCTCCGCAAAAACTCTACTTCGCTTATCCGCAGAGCCCATAGGGTCATGATTTGGAATCGATAGCTTCAAGACTGCCGCCTTGCGGATTCGGGCGTGGCATCAACAGATACATCTCCAAGAGTGATGGTTGGTGTCAGAATTGGCTAAAACCTCTGGTTGCCGTAACCGATCTACATGTCATCAACTCTAAATCCGTACTTGACGGGATCACTATGATCAACTACAAACTGCTGAATGCCCGTGATGTATGCTGCTCCAGTAACAACAGGATCGACCGCAATAAAGTCACCCACTTTGACCTCCCTAACCAGTTTGCCTCTGAATCGGGTCCCGATTATACTCTCAGCGGTAAACTCCGTACCTAAAGAGAGTCTGCCTCTCCCATAAAGCACAGCCATGGTAGCCGACGTCCCGGTACCGCAGGGGCAACGATCGAATTGTCCGTTGCCAAATACGACTACGCTTTTTGAAAAAGGCACAGATAAGTCTGGCCTTTCATATATCTCAACCAGCTCTACCCTATTGATATGTTCCTTTGTCGGATGTTGTACCCTTATTTTTTCATTAACTTCCATTCCCAAATAGACTAGTTTTGGAAGGCTGTCAGGATGAAGCGAAACCCTGAGAGACTTCACATCAACTGTAGCAAAGAAGTTACCCCCAAATGCCACATCGCTGACTACCCTTCCAACGATAGGTAAATCAAGCTCCACATCTTTAGCATAGAGAAAAGAGGAAACATTAGCTACAGATACCTCCGATACCCGATTTCCCCGGACCTTAGCATAACTCCTTATTAGGCCAGCAGGTGTGTCAAAGACAACACTAGTCTCCGGTTCGTTTGATTCGATCATGCCAATTTCAATAAGAACTGTCGTGACACCGATGACGCTATGACCGCACATGTCCAGGTAGCCTGCGTTATCCATAAATAGAATTCCGTACTGTGCTCGACCTGTAGTTGGCGGAATGATTATAGCCCCAAACATGTCGTTGTGGCCTCTTGGCTCTTGCATGAGGAGGGTTCGAAAATGGTCGAGATGTTCCTTCATATATTGTTTCTTCTCAGCCATTGTCTCTCCGACAACAGCGGGGATACCACTCAGAACGACACGGACGGGCTCACCCGCCGTATGGGCGTCGACTGCTGAGATGATATGAGCGAACCTCGTCACAGCCAATCTTTATATCTCACACGCGAGCGACGTATTCATACGAAAGCGGCACGATCGTCCCTGGGGTCTCTATGGATACGAGATGGTGCAACGCCTCTTTCACTATCGCTGTCTGCATGGCTTTGTTGTGAGGTTCTCCGGCATTCGCACCCATTGGCACCAACGGCGCTACAGCTCGTGGGGCGCCACCTTGTCTGACTATCGGAGGAAGAGCTGCGATAATGATGGTAGGGATGCCAGCTTCCTCAATTGCTCTCTGCACAATCACGGCAGAGCGGTGGCACGTTCCTCAGCCGGCAGTCATTAAAACGGCGTCCACTTGCTCTTCTCTCAATTTCTCAGCAATTTCAGGGCCTGTTGCTTCTGATAGAGCCTTTACGTCTCCACCACCACCCATGAATCCAAAATGCGTTCCTGCCACCTCATTGATAATACCCTCTTCAACCAATTCTCTCAGTCGATCTATGGGGAACATACAGTTAATATCCCTATTCGCATCAGTATTGTCATAGCCTCCATGCGATACCATCAAATCATCACTATTCACATCTCCAGGAATCGCTCTGTAACTCGTATCTCCTGACAAATTAAATCTTTTATCTGACTTCGAATGAACCCCCCCGGCCGTCACTAAAGCTACGCGCATTTGATCCAATGGTTTGGTCACAGGAGTCCATACCGGCGGAAGAACACGAGGAACAAATATTTCAGACTGGAGTCCTTTGACAACCGTTAAGCTCATACTGTTGTCTCCATGTCACACGACTTTTCCTTCCTGTTCGGAAGTAATGTTTCATTTGGTGATAACTCTATCTTTCTCCCTGTAGCTTCTTCTATCATCTTTATATTGTTTAGTTTAACAGCAGGATTCCATTTTCTTTCAGCTTCTTTTACTTTCTCCCCAGCAATTTTTGCCTTAACCATAGCTACAGCTCTTATCGCATCCTCTTGAGTAAGGGTATTGTTCGCAAGTATTCCATTTTCTATGCCTTCGGAGGATTTATTCAGCTCGATCAAGGCATCCATATATTCGTTGCCAAAAACCAATTGTCCTTGAACAGCAGAATAGGTCATCCCAACGACAGGAACCCCTCTCTTGCCAATTTGTTCAATGTGACTAGTAAAGTCAATATGGTTATTGCCAAATCCTTCTGTAGTTATAATAACACCATCGAGATCCATGGCCTCTATGGTCACTCCTAATATCTTAGATACGTAGAATTTTTCAGCATTAGCCGGTGGTGAGCCTACCAATATAACGGCGCATAAATCCAATTCTTCGTCGTTCATAACTTCAAGAACTAACGGCTCTCTCCAGTAATGTCTCGACGTTTCTTTCGATGCGGGACCTACGCAGGTCAAGGCATGTACACATCCATCTAAGATTTGAAGTGGAGAAACCACGATCGGAAGGTTTCCCAGGTCAACGTTTGCCTTTGCACCTAAGATGCCAACTGGTTCAACCGGCATAACCAGGTTATCATGCATGGCTCCTTGACCCATTATTTCCTTGACAATGGCAACCTTCTTCTTCCCTGGGCGACGTGTGTGAACAAGTTCTTCTGTATGGACAATGGATCCCTCATCAGTTTTCTTTAGCGCTTCTCGTATTTCCTGAGTGATCACCTCAGTAGCTCTATGTGCAGACAGAGGGCCTTGTCTTTGCATTTGGGTATTGGCTTTTATGGTAACATTCGTTTTTATTAAAATCTAGCCCTTTTCCTGTGCTCCTGGCCTTCCCCACATAATAGTGCTAGCCATCGCACCTTCCGAAGACCCAAATTCCCCTATTTGCACCCCAAGCTCATCAGTTCCCGTAACTATCACAACCACTCCATCTAAGACTCTCGTAACACCTCCGCCTATCTCACCCTCTTCCTTGACAGCTATAGGCTGTACGTCCATTACAGTGTTGCTATAATCACTGTATTTATCAGGAGTGATGATATCTAACGTCGTATCCAGAACTAATTCCATGGAGTTAACGGCATCCTTGCAAATATCTTCTCTCAAGGTAAGCGTAGTTCCCTCTACTTTGGTTTCTGGTCCCATCTTAACCTTTTCTATTTTAAAGTGTTTTCTTGTCAATTTTCTCCCAACCCTCCTTTTGTAATATTTTTCTAAGAATACAGGACATACCGCATCAGGAGTTCCAGTTGGGGATTTATTCGCTTCTACAAGTCTATCTATAATATCTATAATTATCAAAGGGATTTCCACGTCAATATCCCTTCCCTCTGTGATATGTATTTTAGCTGTAGTTGCGCTAACACTCTTTATAAGATGTGATAGAGACACTTTTTCAAAAATATTTTTTTGCGTTGTTTGAGTTCTATCCAATATTTCTGAGGTTAATGGAGTCAATCCATCAACAGTTTCTTTTAGTTTTGCTCCTAAAACCTCGCTGATTGTCAGACAATTAGTGGGTATTTTCAATAATCCAGAACTTACTATATCCGGTAAAATCGCTGGATCTTCCAGATTTGCTGGGCCAATCACCGTCCCAGCCTCAAATCTACAACATGTAATAGCGTAGTCATTCGCGTGAGCTCTGGTTTTTTCTGGAGTAATTGGCATTTGATTTAAAGATTTAAATTGGGATTATTAAATTGGGGACACATCCCTATTTTCTATCACTCTTTCTCTTTCTTGGCCTTCCTACTGGATTTAAAATAAAAGTTCGTTTAAGTTTTTTCCCTATCTTTTCTATAAAATCTTCACCTCCAAACGGCCTTCCTGTCCTCGCGTGATATCTTATGCTGTTTATCTCTTTTTCCGGGATACCAGTCCTGATAAATTTCCTGTAATCCTTTCTCTGCCTCTCTTCAAATAGCTCCTCGCCCAATACCTCGTCTTCAATGCCGCTTATATGAGCCTTTGCGCTTGAATACTTATAGTCTTCTGCCTTCTTGACTATACGCGCCCTTACAGGGTTTTGTTCTATGTATCTTGCCACTGCCCATAGATATTTCTCCTTATCCACGATGCATGAATGATATCTGCTTTCCCATAACCTTCCTGTACGCTGATATTTCCTATTAATATGCTGCGTGTGGCACAAGGTTACGCCCTGCATCGCCTTATGTAATGCTTCCTCTTTTTGGGGTTTCAGTAACAAGTGAACATGGTTATTCATAAGACAGTAGGCAAGGATCGGCGAGTCCCATTTTCCTGTATATTTCTTAAGCAATAACAGGTATTTCTCCTTGTCTTCTTCATCAAAGAAGACTTTTTCCCTGTTATTGCCTCTCTGGATAACATGGTGAGGAAATTCTGCTGCAACTGCTCTTGCTATCCTCGGCATGGAAAGATTCTATAGGATTACCAGCCCAATGTCAAGAAAATTGGGATGTGTCCCCAATTTTCCAGATATATTTTTGTAACCGTTCTATACTTTTTACAACATCCTCTGGCGTATGTCCCTCGATTGTATAAACGAGGTTTTTATCCTTAAGGATTGAAAATAATATATCAAAGTCAAATGTCCCTTCGCCTATTGCAAGGTGGTCATCAAAGGTCCTGTTGTTGTCATGGAGGTGTAATTCAATGATGTAAGGCATTAGCTGCCTTAACCATTCCTCGAGTGGAATCTTCGAGAAGAGATTAAAATGGCCTGTGTCAAAACATATACCGAAATTGTCCGATTTTATTTCTTCCATTAGAAGTCTGAGATTTGTCGGGTCATCCTCGAAGATATTTTCTATGGCTATCTTTGTACCTATATCAGCAGCCTTTTTTAAAAGAACCGGCCAGGTTTTTAAACTTCCCTCAAGCCAGATATCAATCCTATGTGCATATTTCCACTTCTCATAACCTGAATGGAACACTATTACTCCGGGCTTCAGGGTTTCTGCGATTGCAAAGATATGTGAAAACCTCTCGATAGTTACAGCCCTTACTTTTGAGTCAACTGCTCCTGGTGAGAGATCCATAAACGGCGCATGAATGTTAATAGAAGGACGATAATCGAGTTTTTCTTTAAGTTCTAAAATGGCAGAATCGGTTATAGCGTCAAGGGAATTAGACGAAAAATATATCTCGAGGTTTATGCGATGTTCTCTTATAAATCGCAAATAATCCTCTATCCTATGATAGGGAACATGGACATGAGGACTTATCATTAAGTTTTTGCAGAGGCCTCTACTTTAGTTTCGTTCTTTATATCAGATTTAACTTCAGCTTCTTTTGTTTTCTTCCTTTCAGGACGTGCATAGTCTGTCACATACCAGCCTGTGCCTTTAAGGACAAAGGAAGTTTGGGATATTAATTTATGCATATCGCCACCGCAGTTTGGACAACTGTTTAATGGTTCATCATTGAATTTTTGAATAACCTCACATTGTTTGCCACAGCTAAGGCATTCATACTCATATATCGGCATCTTCTAAAACCTCATTTTAAAAAATAAATTGATTGAATAAATTATACCACAAACACTTTATCTTTTATAACTACCTTCTTTTTGTCCCAGGCATTAAGAACGAAAAGCGCAGAAATATTCTGGCGGGTCGGCATAATGGAAAAGCCGAGCGCATCCAGGTCATCTTTGCTAAGGAAAAGTTATCAAAAAAATATTGAATCGTCAAAATCAATAACTCTTTATTCCTGCAATTTAAGCAGCCCCTTTTTAGCTGCAAGGGTCTCTGCCTCTTTTTTACTTTTGCCACACCCTGTACCAAACATTTCCCCGGCAACATATACTTCTACTGTGAAAATTTTTTTGTGTTCTTTACCCTCCTGCTTTATTACTTTATACTCAGGAATCGTACTGAAAAGTAATTGGGTCTTTTCCTGGAGCTCGGTCTTAAAATCGTAGAATTCGCCAGAACTTAGTATGGTATCTATTTTTTCTTTGAATAACGTCAGTATAAGTTCCTTAGCTTTTTTATAACCACCGTCCAGGTAAACCGCACCTAAGACAGCCTCTATTGCATCTGCCAATAGAGAACTCTTTGTTCTACCTCCAGTGGCTTCCTCGCCTTTGCCCAGTTTCAGATATTTTCCGAGAGATATAGAGCTTGAAATCTCAGAAAGTACAGATTCCTTTACAAGGTAAGATTTAGTTTTAGCCATAACTGACTCTGAAAATTTACTTTTAGATAAAAAGAGATATTCAACTATTACAAAGCCAAGTACTGAATCACCGAGGAATTCAAGCCTTTCATTACAGGTGTCTGCCTTATCCGGGTTTTCATGAGAGAAAGACCTGTGGGTCAGGGCTTCATAAAGAAGCTTTTTGTTCTTGAAAATATAACCGAGGTGCTTCTCTAATTCAGCAATATCTTGTTTAGACATTAGATTATTTTAATCAAAAGAATTCCTTGAATCTCTGCTCGGATAAATCATCTCTACTCATTCATTGTCATTCCTGCGGAAGCAGGAATCCAGACCCGTCCCTGCGAAAGCAGGGAACTATAAGGAATTGGATTCCCGTTTTCACGGGAAACCCTGGATTCCGCATCAAGTGCGGAATGACATGACAGACTTGTTCCTGACCTATTAAGGAATCTGATGCCTCGCTGTTCTGCCGCGGATAGTTCATTCTTCAAATTTCTTAAAAAGTAGGCAGGCATTAGTTCCACCGAATCCGAACGAATTGGTTAAGGCATAATTTACTGCCATTTTTCTTGATTTATAGGGTACATAATCGAGGTCACATTCAGGGTCCGGTTTATCGAGATTTATCGTTGGTGGGATAATACCATTGTAAATACTTAGAATAACTATAACTGCTTCAACACCTCCTGCGGCACCTAGTAAATGGCCCGTCATAGATTTTGTTGAACTAATTGCAACCTTATACGCATATTCTCCAAAAACAGTCTTTATAGCTTTGCTTTCAATCTCATCTCCATACTTTGTTGAAGTACCATGGGCATTTATATAATCTATCTCTGAAGGATCAGCCCCTCCGTCTTTCAGGGTCATTTTCATGCATCTCGCAGCACCTTCGCCATTAGGAACAGGAGAAGTGATATGGTATGCATCCGCTGTCATCCCGTAACCGACTATCTCTGCATATATTTTTGCGCCTCTATCTAAGGCACTTTCAAGGCTCTCAAGTATTACAATACCGGCGCCCTCTCCCATCACAAAACCGTCTCTATCAATATCAAACGGCCTACTCGCCTTCTCCGGCTCATCATTTCTTGTTGAAAGAGCCTTCATTGCATTAAATCCGCCTATGCCTAAAGGTGTTATTACTGCTTCTGTACCACCCGCGATCATAGCATCAGCATCGCCCCTCTGAATAATCTCGTATGCATCTCCGATTGAATGACTTCCGGTAGCACATGCAGTAGCCACCGCAGAGTTTGGTCCTTTAGCTCCAAATCTAATTGAAATCTGTCCAGAAGCGAGATTTATTACCAACATCGGGATAAAAAAGGGGGTAATCCTTCTCGGACCTTTCTCAAGTAAAACAGAATGGTAATGTTCGATAGCACGCAGCCCCCCTATTCCGGATCCAACAATTACACCTACTTTCTCCGCATTGCTATCTGTTATCCTAAGACCAGAATCATCTATAGCCATCTTTGTTGCAGCAATAGCAAAATGGATAAAGCGGTCCATTTTCTTTATCTCTTTATATTCGATATAATCCTCGGGGTTAAAGTCTTGTACCTCACCCGCTATTTTTGTCGGGAAGTTAGAAGAGTCAAACTGGGTAATCCTTTTTATACCTGATCTGCCCGCAATAAGGCTCTCCCAGCTTACTTTAACACCAATACCGAGCGGGGTAATCATACTCAACCCGGTTATAACAACCCTTCTTTTATTCATCAGGCTGATGCTTTTTTCTTATTAATATATTCAATGGCGTCTTTGACCTTTACAATCTTTTCTGCATCCTCGTCGGGTATCTCAATCCCAAAAGCCTCTTCAAATGCCATAACGAGTTCAACTGTATCCAGCGAATCCGCACCCAGGTCCTCAACAAAAGATGCTTCAGCTACAATTTCGGAAGAATTCACTCCAAGCTGTTTTGATATAATCTCCTTTAGTTTTTCCTCTACCATTAATGCACCTCCATTTTTAAATTCAAAACTTAAACTTTAATTCAAAATCTAAATACATTTTCTTCTAATTTTACATATACATGCCGCCATTCACATGTATCACCTGACCGGTTATATAACCCGAATCAGGTGATGCAAGAAAAATAACAGCATTTGCAACATCCTCAACTGTGCCGAATTTTCCCAGCGGAATTAGTCTCTTCATTTCCTCCTTTACTTTGTCATGCAGCACATCTGTCATTGCAGTCTGTATAAAACCTGGGGCAACAGCATTTACTGTTATTCCTCTGTTTGCATATTCTCTCGCTACTGTCTTTGTAAATCCTACTATCCCTGCCTTTGAAGCACTATAATTTGCCTGCCCGGGATTACCCATAAATGCAGCCACAGATGTAATATTTACTATCCTACCATATCTCTGTTTAGCCATATCCTTCATCACTTCCCTGGAACAAAGGAAAACGCCCTTAAGGTTAATATCTATCACCGAGTCCCATGCTTCTTCTCTCATCCTAAGCAAAAGCCCATCTTTAGTTATGCCGGCGTTGTTTATCAATATGTCGATTTTGTGGAACTCTTTACGTATTTCTTCGAATGCCTTTTCAACCTCTTCAGCGTTCGATACGTCAAGTTTTATTCCCAGGGCCTTTACACCATATGCTGCAAGAGATGCTGCAGTCTCGTTGGCAGCATCAAGGTTCCTGCCTGCAACAATTAAATTCACGCCATTCTTTGCAAGCCCCTCAGCAATTGCCCTTCCTATACCACGTGTTCCACCTGTAACTACTCCAACCTGGCCTTTAAAATGCACAATATGCCTCCTCCTAAAAAACTGGTTTTAATTTTAACAAAGAGGTTCTTCTCTTTTCCAGTCTTTATTTGTTGTGAGGATATTTGTAATAGTTCAGCGCCCCCTCCCCCTTGATGGGGGAGGGTTAGGGTGGGGGTGAACTATTACGGATATTTGTGAGTTATTGTAGTATTAATAATTTTATGCTTTAATAATAAAATAAACAGTTTAAAGATTTTATGCTTTAATTTTAATAATAAATAGTTCGAAGCCAATAGCTACCCTTAAAAATAATTTGGGGGATCCCGCTTAGGTTAAGGCTGCATAATTCGAATTTATAAACCTGAAGAAAGAGATTGAGGAAATGAAAGGTAAAGTATATCTAATTGATGTAACAAATAGGGACGGGGTACAGACGTCCAGGATACTCCTCCCGAAATTATCAAAGACGATGTTAAACATTTATCTTGATGAAATGGGTATTTATCAGAGTGAAGTGGGTTTTCCAACCCTAAAACACGAGGTCAATTACATAAATGCAAACCTCGAACTTGTAAAACTGGGCGCTATAAAAAGGATACACCTCGAAGGCTGGTGCAGGGCAATACCTGAGGATGTGAAGCTTAGTTTCAAAAACTGTCCTGAACTCAAGCATATAAATGTCTCAATCTCAACCTCGGAGATAATGATACGGGGCAAGTTTCAGGGGAAAAAGACCTTCAAAGACATCATTAAATCACTTGTTGATTCTGTAAAAACCGCAAAGGAACTCGGGGCAGAAACTGTAGGGATAAATGCAGAAGATGCATCCAGAACAGAGCTTGACAGGTTGATTGAATTCACCCTTGCAGGCAGGGAGGCTGGAGCAGACCGTTTCAGATACTGCGACACACTCGGCACAGATGACCCGATAACCATATATGAGAGGACAAAGGCACTCGCTCTTGCAACAAAGTTCCCTCTGGAAATGCACTGCCATAATGACCTGGGAATGGCAGAGGCTGTTTCCGTTGCCGGTGCGCAGGGTGCTGTGGAATGCGGTGTGGACGCATATATAAATACAACCGTCAACGGTTACGGGGAGCGTTGCGGCAATTGCGACCTTGTATCAACGATTTTGGCACTTAAGTTCTCACATGGGATTAAAGACAAACTACCTCTTGATAATTATGTAGACCTTAAGAAGGCATGGAAGATTGGCAAATATGCATCGTACGCTTTTAATATACCCATACCGATAAACCAGCCTGGAATAGGTGCAAATGCATTTGCTCATGAATCCGGAATACACGCAGACGGAGCCTTGAAAGACAGACGTAACTACGAACTCTATGACCCTGAGGATGTGGGAAGAGGCGAACCAGAGCTCTTCGAAACTGGAAGGATAATAACAACAGGAGAATACGGAGGCATTAAAGGCTTCAGGCATGTCTGTGACAAGCTTGGAATACATTTTCCAAATGATAATGAAGCAAGAAATGCGCTTGAACTTGTGCAATACGCAAATCTGCACACTCAAAAACCGCTTACAGATGATGAGTTGAGATTTATTGCTCTTTATCCTGAAATTGCGCGAAAAATACTTACGGCAAATATATAATGTATACAGTTACATTAATTCCAGGAGATGGCACAGGACCTGAAATCTCTGAGGCCACAAAACGGGTTATCGAAGCCACTGGTATTCCTATCAAGTGGGAAATCCAAGAGGCAGGGCAGGAGGTCTTTGAGAAAGAAGGGACTCCTCTGCCGCAGAGGGTCATCGATTCTATAAAAAAGAACAAGGTTGCCCTCAAGGGCCCTGTCACCACCCCGGTAGGAAAAGGGTTCAGGAGCGTCAATGTTACCCTCAGGCAAAACCTCGATCTCTATTGCTGTCTCAGGCCATGTAAAACCTTTAAAGGTAAGCGGACAAGATATGAAGATATTGACCTTGTTATCATCAGGGAAAACACAGAAGACCTCTACGCTGGAATCGAATTTGAGAAAGACTCGGAAGATACAAAAAAACTGATAGATTTGATTCATAGATTAACAGGGAAGAGTATTAGAAGTGATTCGGGTATCAGCATAAAACCTATATCTGTTTACGCTACAGAACGGATTGTAAGATTCGCATTCGAGTTTGCAAGAAGAAACAAGAGAAAAAAGGTTACCGCTGTCCATAAAGCAAATATAATGAAATATTCGGATGGGCTTTTTCTTGAAACAGCAAGGGATGTTGCAAGGGGTTATCCGGATATCGAGTTCGAAGACAGGATAGTTGACAACATGTGTATGCAGCTCGTCCAGAAACCTGAGCTTTACGACGTAATAGTCCTTCCTAATCTATACGGTGATATCGTATCTGATCTGGCAGCAGGCCTTATAGGAGGGCTCGGTCTTGCGCCAGGTGCAAATCTCGGCAAAGAGTATGCCGTATTCGAGCCTACTCACGGGAGTGCTCCAAAATACAAAGGGTTGAACAAAGTAAACCCGCTTGCTATGATACTTTCAGGAATAATGATGTTGAGACATTTGGGGGAAGACACCGCAGCTGAAAGATTAGAAACCGCTGTGGTATCTGTAATCGCAGATGGAAAACACGTGACTTATGACATGAAGCCAACACCTGATGACCCAACAGCTGCAACAACATCGATGGTAGCAGATGCCATAATAGAGAAATTAACCTGATCCTCAAGATGGAAACTGACAGTTCAACGAAACAAGACCCACATAGTAGATTAAAAAGTTATACCGTGTTGTATTCTTATTTATCATTCCCCGCCCCTCCCCTCGAGGGAGGGGATATTAGTAATCCCTCGCCCCTTGCCCTGTGTAGCAATATTCACTTCTACACAAGGCGAGCGGTAGAGGGCTCGCCCCGTAGAGTAGAGAAACTTACTCAATGGGGCAAGGGTGAGGGGGAATTTTCGGGACAAACTTATATTAAATCTTAACGAGGACATCATTAAA
>JBGOWS010000027.1:0-14474 GCA_041478735.1 Thermodesulfovibrionia bacterium
CCAACTCTCATTGCTCTTTTGCTTTTCTGCGGTGCAGTAGGAAAATCAGCTCAGATACCACTCCATGTCTGGCTGCCTGATGCCATGGAAGGTCCTACACCGGTCAGTGCATTGATCCATGCCGCTACAATGGTCACTGCAGGTGTATTCCTGGTTGCAAGGTGTAATCCGATATTCAATCTTTCTGAAATAGCAATGAATACCGTAGCGATTACCGGCGCTCTTACCATGTTTTTTGCCGCAACGATTGCTATCACGCAGAATGATATAAAGAGGATTATCGCCTATTCCACATGCAGCCATTTGGGGTATATGTTCCTCGCATGCGGTGTAGGCGCCTATGCCGCAGGCATTTTCCATCTCTATACGCATGCATTTTTTAAAGCCCTGCTTTTCCTGGCAGCCGGCAGCGTTATCCACGCAGTCCATACGAACGACATCCGGGAAATGGGCGGACTGAAAAAATACATGCCGATCACCTATGCAGTGTTCGTGATTGCAGGTCTGAGCGCCGGCGGATTTCCCGGACTTTCGGGATTCTTCAGTAAGGACGAGATCATATGGTCTGCTTATGCCTCAACTTCTTCAGTGGGGAAGTTTGTATGGATTCTCGCTCTTGCCGGTGCATTCTTTACACCATTTTATACATTCAGGCTTATCTTCCTGACATTCCATGGAAAAAACCGTGGAGGCCATCAAGAGGAGGAGCATGGACATAGCGCACCTGGTGCACATGACACCCAGGGCTCTCATCATGGAGAACACCACATCCATGAGTCGCCGAAGGTTATGACCATACCATTGATGCTCCTTGCAGTCGGTGCAATTGCAGCAGGATGGTTTGGAATTCCACCGCTACTCGGGGGCGGTGCGCATTTCGCTGAATTCTTAAAACCTGTAGTCGGACATCCTGAATTCCATGCCACACATGCTGAAGAATGGGGAGTTATGGCTTTATCCACAACGATAGCGCTTATTGGACTCGGTCTCGCAGCATTCTTCTATCTCAAGCGGACTGATCTGCCTGAGAAGATCGCAAAGAAATTCGTAGGATTGCATACTATCCTTTACAATAAATATTTTATTGATGAACTCTATAACTATACGCTAGTAAAACCCACGATGTGGATTGCTGATAAGGTACTTGTTGCAATTACTGACGCAAAGATAATAGAAGGTATTGTCAATGGTGTGCCAGGAGCAATCGGCAAGTTCAGCGCAAAATTGCGGAAGGTCCAGACAGGTCTGGCGCAACACTATGGAATATTCATGGCTGCCGGTGCGGTTTTCATAATCGCATTGGTACTATTATTACGTTAGGAGAAAAATGGAACAACAGGTAATCATGAATCAATTGAATTATCCGATCCTCAGCACAGTTATATTTTTGCCTGTTTTAGGTGCCATTCTCATTCTTCTGAACAGAAGATCATGGGAAACGCTTACAAAGTGGATTGCCCTTGGAACAAGCATTGCAACATTTCTCCTGTCAGTACCGCTATTTACAAACTTTGACAAGTCAACCCATAAGATGCAGTTTGTCGAGAGACATAGCTGGATTCCGGATTGGAATATCAATTATTTCATAGGTGTAGATGGGATAAGTGTCTTATTTATCCTGCTTTCAACCCTGATAGCTATACTCTGCGTTCTCATATCATGGGAAGCGATAAAGACAAAGGTAAAAGAATTCTATATATCGATACTGCTTACAACGTCCTTCATGCTCGGCGTCTTCTGTTCTCTGGACTTTTTCCTCTTCTATCTCTTCTGGGAGGCCATGCTGATTCCGATGTTCCTTATTATCGGAGTCTGGGGAGGGCCAAACAGGATTTATGCAGCAATAAAGTTCTTCTTATACACACTGGTTGGTAGTGTCCTGATGCTTGTTGGAATAATCGTTCTTTACTTCTATGCGGGCAGGACATTTGATATCCTTGAATTAATGACAAAGACATATCCTTATACAATGCAGTTCTGGCTTTTCTGGGCCTTCTTTGCAGCATTTGCAGTGAAGGTCCCGATGTTCCCTGTTCACACATGGTTACCTGATGCTCACACAGAAGCCCCAACAGCAGGCTCTGTGATCCTTGCCGCAATCCTCATAAAGATGGGCGCTTACGGTTTCCTCAGATTTTCTCTTCCCCTCTGTCCCGAGGCTGCAAAGGCAATGACCCCCATAATGCTGACCCTTTCGGTTATAGCAATCATTTACGGTGCCGTGATATGCCTTGCACAGACAGATTTAAAGAGACTGATTGCATACAGTTCAGTGAGCCATATGGGTTTTGTTACACTTGGAATATTTGCCCTGAACACCCAGGGACTTGAAGGCGGAATCCTCCAGATGCTAAACCATGGTATTGTGACCGGCGCGCTCTTCTTGTCAGTGGGTATTGTCTATGAAAGGACTCATACAAGAAAGATTGCAGATTATGGAGGACTTGCAACAGTCATGCCTATCTATGCGGCATGCTTTATGGTATTTACGCTGGCAGCAGTAGGACTTCCTGCTACGAACGGGTTTATCGGTGAATTCCTCATACTCCTTGGCGGATTTACTGCAAATAAATGGGCAGGAGTGCTTGCATGCACGGGAATCATTATCGGAGCATGGTACATGCTCTGGCTGTACCAGAGGATATTCTTCATGGAGGTCAATAAGAAGGTTGTCGGCCTTTCCGATATGGATATCAGGGAAACGATCACCCTGATCCCTCTGATAATTCTCGTACTATGGATCGGAATTTATCCAAATTCTTTCCTCGGACTCATGCATGCGTCAGTCCAGCATCTCTTAGAAAGGGTTAACATGGGCGGTGTGCAGGAGGCAAATATAGCTAAAACCATTATGGGGGTAGTCAGATGAATTTTCAGCTTCCTGATATTGGTCCTGTAATACCCGAAATCACCATGACTGCCATTGCCCTTATAGTTCTGATAGCAGACCTTTTGATAAAGAAAAAAGAAGTACTTGCAATATTCAGCATAGTAGGTGTAGCTGCTGTGGCGTATACTCTGGCTGGTTCTTCTGGTGTAACATTTGGAGGCATGTTTATCTCTGACGGTTACAGCACATTCTTTAAAATCATTTTTCTTGTTAACGTTATCCTCTCTGTTTTAATATCCATAAAGTATATCGTGATAGAAAAGGTCAATTTCGGGGAATATTACAGCCTTATTCTATTTTCCACAGTTGGTATGATGATTATGGCATCTGCTGGTGACCTTATTGTACTTTATTTAGGACTTGAACTCATGGCCCTGAGCACATACGTGCTCGCAGGTTTTATTAGACATAATATTAGATCAAATGAGGCGGCACTGAAGTATTTCCTCCTGGGTGCTTTTTCTTCGGCATTCCTGCTTTACGGGATATCAATTATATATGGGCTAACAGGCACAACAGATATTAAGGCAATATCGTTTTTTATTAGCGAAAAGGGTCTTGCAGGTAATCCTTCGCTTTTACTTTCTGTTATGTTCTTTACAGTTGCATTTGGCTTCAAGATTGCTGCAGCACCGTTCCATATGTGGGCCCCGGATGTTTATGAAGGTGCTCCAACGTCTGTCACAGCATTCATGTCAGTCGGTCCAAAGGCTGCAGGATTTGCAGTTCTCGGAAGGGTGTTTATGGTAGCCTTTGCCTCGATTACAGTTGATTGGGCAGCGATACTGATCCCTATTTCAATACTCACAATGGGTGTTGGTAATATAGTTGCATTATCTCAGACAAATATTAAGAGGATGCTTGCCTACTCGTCAATTGCGCATGCTGGTTACGCCCTCCTCGGTATCATCGCTGCGAACAATGAGGGGATTGCAAGCATGATGAATTATCTGATGATATATGCATTTATGAACATCGGTGCCTTTGCAGTGATAATCATGCTCAGGAGCGAGGGGTTCAAGGGTGAGGATATAAATGACTATGAAGGCCTTGCCAAGACCCATCCATTATCGGCAGCGCTTATGCTTATATTCATGTTTTCGCTTACTGGTATCCCACCTACGGCAGGGTTTATAGGTAAGTTTTATATATTCATGAGTGCGATAAATGCAGGTTACACATGGCTTGTTATCGTAGCCGTAATCTTTAGTGCAATATCTGCTTATTTCTATTTAAGGATAGTCATGTACATGTATATGAAAGAGCCAAAAGCAACAGTCAGCCTCAGTACATCTCCAGCAACAGGCATTGCTCTCGCTGTGACGGTGATAGCTGTGCTTGTAATAGGTGTATACCCATCAGTCCTTGTTGAGTTCGCCAGGGCAGCAATAGTGGGATTTTAAAAAATTTACTTTCCTTGCTTTTTAAAAAGCTGAAATCCTGTCTGAATAACTGATCCCAGCGTATCATTACACCCAAAAAAATGCGGTATAGATAGGCATAGGTGCAGAAAAAGCTTTACCAGCAGCACCTTTGTGAGACATTTTATACTCAGCGAAGTTCATGCTTTCATGTGTAACGAATTGATAACCAGGAATATCTAAATTCTGCTTTGTAAAGGTTTTTATGCACATATGCTTGCTATCATTATTGGACAAATGCATTTTTCGGGTTAACTGATTTTGTGTGTTATACTTGATAAATGCAGGAATTTATAACTATAAAAGGCGCAAGAGAGCATAATCTCAAAAATATTGATCTCTCTATACCCAGAGAGGCAATAACTGTTATAACAGGCCCATCAGGTTCGGGTAAGTCATCACTTGCTATTGATACAATATATGCAGAGGGGCAAAGGCGCTATGTCGAAAGCCTTTCCGCATATGCCAGACAGTTTATCGAGCAGTTCCAAAAACCTGATGTTGACTATATCGAAGGGCTGTCTCCATCCATTTCAATAAGCCAGAAGACTGTCAACAGGAGCCCGCGCTCAACTGTTGGCACCATCACAGAGATATACGACTACATGCGTGTCCTTTATACAAGAATAGGGAAGCCCTACTGTTATAAATGTGGCTCTATTATATCGAAACAGGAATCCGGGGATATTATTAATTCAATCATGTCGTTACCCCATGGAAGCAGACTTCAGATACTTGCACCGATAGTCAGGGACAGAAAGGGCGAATACAGGAAAGAGCTTCAGGAGATGCGCAGAGAAGGTTTTATAAGGGCGAGGATAGACGGTGAGATGATTGATCTTACACAAGATATTACTCTTAAGAAACATAAACGCCACACCATAGAGATTGTCATAGACAGGCTTATCATAAAGCCGGGGATTGAACGTCAGCTAAAAGACGCAATCGAGACATCCCTTACTTATTCAGATACCGTGGTGATAAATCTCATCGAAAAACACAGGGATATCCTCTTCTCAAAAACTACTGTGTGCCTGAATTGCGGTATAAGCTATCCCGAGATAAACCCGATGTTCTTCTCATTTAACAGCAAGCAGGGTGCTTGCCCGCGATGTAATGGACTGGGGTTCGAAAATCTTGAAGAGGATTCTATAGAGCTCGAAGAATACAAATACTGCAGACTGTGTGGTGGGTTGAGACTTCGAAAAGAAGCACTAAGCGTAAAAATACAGGACAAAAACATAGGTGAATTCGCAAAGATGTCAGTAAAGGATGCAGTATTTTTTATCAGCAATCTAAAACTTACAGAGAGGGAACAGACAATCGCAGTACGTGTTCTTAAAGAGGTTAAAGACAGACTTTATTTCCTGGAGAAGGTTGGGCTCGGTTATCTTACGCTTGACAGGTCATCCCTTACACTCTCGGGTGGAGAGGCGCAAAGGATAAGACTTGCAACACAACTCGGCTCTTCCCTTACAGGGGTTCTCTATATACTCGATGAACCAAGCATTGGCATGCACCAGAGGGATTGCAAAAAGCTCCTCGAAAGTCTTTCAGCAATAAGAGATGCAGGCAATACAATTATTGTTGTCGAGCATGATGAGGAAACAATAAGGTGGGCTGACAATGTTGTGGATATGGGACCGGGTGCAGGGCTTAGAGGTGGGTGGGTTATGATATCCGGGAGACCTGAGGAAATAGAGAGAAACGAAAAGTCGATAACGGGAAAATACCTAAGCGGTTCAATGTCAATAGATACCCCTCTTGTGAGAAGAAGTCCCAAAGACTTTATAAGGATAGCAGGGGCTAAGGAATTTAATCTCAAGGATATTGATGTTAATATTCCGCTTGGGATCTTTGTATGTGTGACAGGGGTTTCAGGTTCAGGCAAAAGCACACTTGTGCTCGAAATACTTTATAAGGCACTCTGCAAGGAAATATATGGGAGCAGATTAATTCCTGGTCGATGCAAAGAAATTATAGGCATGGATAAGATAGACCGTGTAATATGTGTTGATCAATCACCGCTTGGAAAAACACCCAGGTCTAATCCAGCGACATATACTGGTGTCTTCTCATTCATTAGAGAGTTATTTGCACAAGTGCCTGATTCAAGAGTAAGGGGATATACCCCTTCGAGGTTTAGCTTCAACCTTTCAGGTGGAAGGTGTGAATCCTGTCACGGAGATGGATTGATTAAGGTGGAAATGCATTTTCTCCCTGATGTTTATATACCATGCGATATGTGCAAGGGGAAAAGATATAATAAAGAGACACTCGAGATTAGATATAAGGGGCGAAATATTGCAGAGGTGCTTAGGATGACTATATCAGAGGCACTTCAATTTTTCTCATCAATCCCTTTCATAAGGCAAAAACTTGAGGTGCTTGAAGATGTAGGGCTTGGGTATTTACAGCTGGGACAACCTGCATCAACACTTTCAGGTGGTGAGGCACAGAGAGTGAGGCTGGCAAAAGAGCTAGGGAAAAAATCAACAGGCAATACACTATATATTCTTGACGAACCTACAACAGGACTCCATTTTGTTGACATCCAGAAACTGCTTAATGTGATAAATAGCTTTGTTGATTCAGGAAATACGGTTATCATAATAGAACACAACCTTGATGTGATAAAATCTGCTGATTATATTATAGACCTTGGACCTGAAGGTGGAGAAGATGGAGGGATGGTTGTTGCAGAGGGCACGCCAGAGGAGGTCAGTATGAACCCCAATTCTTATACTGGTAAGTTCTTAAAGAATAAATTATCAAGGCGCAGCCATGCGAGGGTAGCATGAAAGAAAAGTTCAAAGTTAAAAGTTCAAGGTTAAAAGTTCATACAAAGATTGCTTACTGCTTACTGCTTACTGCTTGTTGCTTACTTGCTTTTCTTTGTGCCTGCACATCTCAGAAAGAAAAGATTTATAGAAAGAGCAGAATCCTGATGGACACGCTCGTTACAATAACGGTTGTCTCCAATTCAAGAGGTAATGCTGAAAAGGCGATCGATGCCGCATTCTCCGAGGTAAAAAAACTCGAAAAGCTGTCCAATTTTTTTTCATCCGAGAGCGAGATATCCCGGATTAACAGGAATGCTGGAATTTCTGTGGTAAAGGTATCACCTGATACTTCAGATGTTCTTGAAAAAGCATTATTAGTCTCAGAAAAGACCGAGGGAGCTTTTGATGTTACCATGGGCCCTGTTATAAAGCTCTATGACTTTTATAAAAAGATAAAACCAGAACAAAGTACAATCAATAAAAATCTTTGGTTAGTGGATTACAGGGATCTAATCATTGACAGAAATAAATCTGCTGCATATCTGAAAAAAAAGGGTATGCTTATTGACCTCGGTGGAATATCAAAAGGATATGCTGCTGATAAGGCGGTAGAGACATTAAAAAGGAAAGGGATAAATTCCGGCCTTGTTTCTGTTGCAGGAGATATTAAGACATTCGGACTTAAGCCTGATAAAAGGCCATGGAAGATCGGCATCAGGAATCCAAGAGCAGAAGGCCAGAAGGATGATATCATGGCAACCATCGAACTCAGAGATATGGCTATATCCACTTCCGGAGACTATGAACGCTGTTTTATACTTGATGGTAAAAGATACCATCATCTACTTTCCCCGAAAACAGGCTATCCTGCTGAGGAATGTCGGAGTGTGAGTATTATAGCAAAAGAGGGTGTATTTACAGACGCATTTGCGACAGGTGTCTTTATACTCGGCCCTGAAAAAGGAATGAGGGTTATCGAAAAGATGGGATTTGATGGGGTAATAGTTGATAGTCAAGGTAAAGTGTTTACTACACCTGGCATCAGAGGTAAGATTGAATTTAAAAAGACTCCTTAGCAGCACTACAATAGCTGACAAAATTCTTTTATCTATGCTTGTTCTGATGTCTTTTACAGGCATCATTTTTATTAGGGAAGTCTTCCCCAAGGGCGGGATAGTGCATATAGAGGTGAATGGTCGTTCTGTCTATATATTGCCTGTCGATGAGGACAGGACTGTGTCTGTTGAGGGGCCTGAGGGGAAAACAGTTATTGAGATAAAAGATCACAGGATACGAGTAACTGAATCTCCATGCCGTAATAAACTATGTATACAGCGGGGATGGATCGGAAGCGGAGCAATAGTGTGCCTTCCAAACAGGGTTATTATAACCATAGGCAACCACGAAGATGGATTTAACAAAATAGTTGATGCAATTACAGGATAAATACCGGATAGCTCTGCTTTCTGCATATGCAGTAGCCCTTCACAGTTTTGAGAGTCTATTGCCAACCCCGATCCCGTGGTTGAAACTTGGCCTTGCAAACATTATCACTCTTACAACACTGTTGCTTTATGGCAACCGGGCAGCAATTATGGTTACTCTTATAAGGGTGATCCTGTCATCATTATTTACAGGCACATTCCTCGGCCCTGCCTTTATCCTGAGCCTTGGAGGAGGGATTACAAGTACTTTTGCTATGGGTTTTGTATTCTCTATAGCGCCAAAATTATTCAGCATCATCGGTCTGAGCCTTATTGGTGCATTGTTTCACAACATTGCCCAGCTGTTTCTTGCTTACTTTCTATTTATACAGAGGATTGAGGCGATACTTTTGATAAGCCCTTTAATTATTTTTCTTGGCGCTATTACAGGCACTGTAAACGGAGTTGTCTCAGACATTTTGATTAAAAGCTTGAAAAAAACAGACGAGAAGATTCAGTATATTAATTGATTGTTATGAAAATCATCTGTCCTGTATGTAAGAATGCGACTACCTGGGAGGAAAATCCCTGGAGGCCATTTTGTTCCGAGAGATGTAAACTTATCGACCTTGGCAAATGGATATCGGAAGAATATAAAATAGAGGAGAAAAAGGAAGGTAAAAAAGACGAGAAAAATGAAAATTAAAAAAATCGTAATAGTTCAGCACCCCCTCCCCCTAACCCCCTCCTGCCAGTGGAGGGGGGAATATTTATCAGCAGATATAATAAGTTCCCTCCCCCTTGATGGGGGAGGGGTAGGGTGGGGGTGAACTATTACAAAAAATCTTACCCTGTTTAGAAAAAGGGTAGGGGAATAGGAGGGGCTATGATTAAAATAGCAGTTGCAGGTGCAGCAGGAAGGATGGGAAGCAGGATTACAGCTCTCTCAAAAGAATATAAAGAATTACAATTAGCAGGTGCATTTGAGAGAAAGGGACATAAGGATATAGGCAAGGATGTCGGAACAATAGCCGGCATTGGAAATGCAGGTGTAACACTCGCAGATAGTCTTGAATCAATCATTGGCAATGTTGATCTAATTATCTCTTTTACTACAGTAGAAGCATCAAAGGAACATCTGAGGCTTGCATCCTCAAAAGGTAAAGCTATGGTCATCGGGACAACAGGTTTCACAAAAGATGACTTAAAAGAAATCTCTGAGCTGACAAAACATATTCCTTGTGTGATGGCATCTAATATGAGTATGGGGGTGAACCTTCTTCTGAAGGTATTGCAGGATATTTCAAGAGTACTCGGTGATGCTTACGACGTTGAGATTATCGAGGCACACCACAGGATGAAAAAAGATGCACCAAGCGGAACTGCGTTGAAGATGGCGCAGGTAATTGCGGATGCACTGAACAGAAATCTTGATGAAGTTGGAGTCTATGCAAGAAAGGGTATAATTGGCGAGAGAACCAGCAAGGAAATTGGCATACAGGCTATACGTGCAGGTGACATTGTAGGAGAACATACAGTTATATTTGGCGGTCTTGGAGAAAGGATTGAAGTTACTCATAAGGTATCAAGCAGAGATACATTTGCAAGGGGCGCATTAAGGGCGGCTAAATGGGTATATGGTAAACCAGCAGGCTTGTATGACATGCAGGATGTGCTTGGGCTGAAATAAATTATTAACCCGAACAATGCATTTATCCAATGATGATAGCAGGCATATATGCATAAAAACCTTTACAAAGCAGGATTTGGATATTTCTGGTTATCAATTCGGTATACATAAAAAACAAGAACTTCGCTGAGTATCAAATGTCTCACAAAGGTGCTGCTGGTAAAGCTTTTTCTGCATATATGCCTATCATCTATAGTGCATTTTTCGGGTTAAACTGGATAATATTACTGAATATATCTGATTTTCTTTTACGCGAAAAATTTCATTCAGTATCTCAGGATCTCGATATAGTCAATGATGTCTCTTTCTTCTTCTTCTTCTTCACCTTTTGCTATTAGTTTTCTGTTTCCGAATTCTTTTAATGCTTTATCCTTATCGCCTTTATAAAGAGGGTCAAGTTCTATCGCGCGCGTAATGGCGCCGGCGGCATCGCCATATCGGCCTTCAGCATTGTAACAGAGGGCCAGACCGTAATAAGGAAGATGAGAATCCTGCATGCGCTTGATTACCTCTTTGTAGGCATTGATTGCATCATTAATACGCCCCAATCTGTAGCAGGCATACCCAAGGTTATAATATGCATGTTCGGGTGTTTGATAGAGCTTGTTTTGAAGTGCTGCTTTAAATGAGTTAACCGCATCAGACCACTTACTCATTTTAATATATGTGATGCCAAGATTGTTGTGAGCCTCGGAAAAATTAGGATCTACGGTAGTTGCCTTTATGAATGATTCCCTTGCTTTCTGAAAATCTTCGAATTTGAGATGGACCAGGCCAAGTGCGTTCAGTGCCACCTTATCATTTGGGTTAAACTCAAGTGCCTTTTGAAACTCAACATAAGCTGACTGTATATTGTTTTCATAAAAGTAAGATGTGCCTATTTTATAGTGTGCGCTGGCCTTTTGGATATTTTCTCCTGTCTTAGTGGTTGCACAGGAGCTTATAAAGATTATAAGAAAGATAAGGATGTATCTTATCATTTATTCTCCCGGATAAATATTTTTAACCTTAATTAAGGGTATCAGAATCAGTCAGACAAGTAAAGAGGGACGTGATTTCCTTATAAACCCTTTCCCATGGAAGTCCTTTGAGGTCGATCTCAAAGCCCTCGGGCAGGAATTTAATCTTTCCGTCTCTTTTCTTCTGAAGTTCGAAGATATCCTTAGGCTTCACCTTTGTATCAGGAGAGAATAATACACGAATCCTGCCCTGCATGTCATGGATCTTTGTAATGAGGAGTTCCCTTGCCATTATCTTCAGCCTCATTATATCCAGGAGGTTTTTAGCCTCATCTGGCAGTCTTCCGAATCTGTCTTCCATCTCCAGCTCAAGAGCTTTTATGGTTTCAAATGTATTTGATGAAGCGATCCTTCTGTAGAGGCTCAACCTGAGCATCATATCATCTATATATTCTTCAGGTACGAAGGCATTAACCTTTAAACTTATTGAAGGCTCGAACTCTTCTTCTATTTTCAGGCCTTTCATCTCTGCTACCGCCTTTTCTAACATCTCCATATAAAGGTCAAAGCCAACCGCATGGATATGCCCGGATTGTTCTGCACCAAGGAGGTTTCCTGCACCTCTGATTTCCAGGTCTTTCAAAGCAAGCCTGAAGCCTGCTCCGAGATAGCTCATCTCCTGTATCGCCTGCAACCTCATTTTGGCCTCTTCCGTAATGATATCCTCACCGGGAATTAGAAAATAAGAATATGCCCTTACATTACCTCTACCTACACGCCCCCTGAGTTGATAAAGATCAGCAAGACCCATCATGTCTGCCCTGTTGATAATAATGGTATTGGCTGTTGGGATATCGAGCCCTGAACCAATTATGGCCGTTGACACAAGGATATCTATTTTGCGCTCGTAGAAATTAATCATAGCTGATTCCAGTTCTTTCTCAGCCATCTGGCCGTGTGCAAGCGCTATTTTTACGGAAGGCAGAAGTCTTGTAACATAATCAGCAATCTTGTAAATATCCTTTATCCTGTTATGCACAAAAAAGACCTGACCGTTTCGCTCAAGTTCTCTTTCTATTGCATCCTTTATTAGTTCCTCATCGAATATTGAGACAATGCTTTTAACAGCGAGTCTTTCTTCAGGCGGTGTCTCGATTATACTCATATCTCTTATATCTGAGAGCGCCATTGAGAGTGTTCTTGGTATAGGCGTTGCAGTAAGTGTGATAACATCAACACCTTTTTTCAGTTCTTTTATTTTTTCCTTCTGCCTGACACCAAACCTGTGTTCCTCGTCAATGATAAGAAGACCAAGTTTATGAAAGCTTACACCCTTGTTGAAAATGCTGTGTGTTCCTATGATGATATCGATATCACCGTTTGAAAGCGCCTTGATTGTTTTCTCCCGGTCTTTCTTAGATTTAAACCTGCTTAGATAATCTATCCTGACAGGAAATGCAGAAAACCTCGTCTTGAAAGTCCTGTAATGCTGTTCACATAGTATTGTTGTGGGCACAACCACAGCCACCTGCATCCCATCATATACTGCTTTGAATGCCGCCCGCATTGCGACCTCTGTCTTCCCGTATCCGACATCACCGCATATAAGCCTGTCCATTGGTTTCTCTGATTCCATGTTTCTTTTAATATCTTCTACTGCCTTTATCTGATCAGGCGTTTCTTCATAAGGAAAGAAGCTGTCAAATTCCTTGTGGAGGTAGGTATCATGGCTGAATGGGAAACCCTTATAGACTTCTCTCGCTGCATAAAGCGCAATGAGCTTCCCTGCCATGTCGCGTATCTTAGTCCTTACTTTCTCTTTTGTTTTCTGCCAGGTTTTTCCTCCGAGTCTGTTGATTTTCGGAATAACGCCTTCCTCGGAATGATATTTACGGATGTTGTTAATCCCCTGAAAGGGTACGTATAGCCTTCCGCCTTCGTACTCGATTAACAGGAGGTCTTCTTCGATGCCTTCTATGCTCTGGCGTACAAGTCCATAAAATCTTCCAATACCATGATCTCTATGGACAACAAAGTCACCTGGTCTAAGGTCCTCGAGTGATGTGAGGAGCTTTGATACCTTTGATTTCTTGATGGCTCTATAGCCGGGCCTTCCTCCGAATATCTCTTTTTCGGTCAGGATTAATATGCCTGGAAGAAAGAGGCCGGATGAAAGGTCGCCGACTGTTATCGAAACACTTCCTTCATACTCAAAAATGCCTGTCCTGTCTATGATGGGTGCAACCACACCTCCGTCACCCAGTATGTTTTTAAGCCTCTCAGCCTGTCCCTTTGATGAGGAGATAACGACTATCCTGTTTTCTTTCTGGAGATGTTTAATCTTTTGTGGTAATTCCTCTATATATCTTCTTTCTTCAGGTAAAATTCCCAGACCTTTTATTGAAAGTACTCCTGCATCATAACCACGGCCTTTTATGGAATATCTTGAAAAAAATGTAATATCCCCGGGGAGACCGTCTCCTTTATGGATCGAGTCTGAAAAAAAGTATCTTACACCATCCATCAACCCGGGCAGGGTTGTGCCTGACAGGGAATCTTCTGGATCTTCTGCCGGGAATATTAAAAACTGAGAAACATTTTGGGTGGACCTTTGCGTTTCAATATCAAAAATCTTAATGCTGTCTATTTCATCCCCGAAGAATTCAAGCCTCAGCGGGGCTTCTGATGTCGAAGGAAAAATATCGAGAAGCCATCCACGCCGGCTGTATTCTCCCTTCTCTACAACAAGCGAAACATTTTTGTAACCTATCTCCTGGAGTCTTTTCTCAATTTCTGTCCTGCTGATCTCCATGCCTTTCTTGAGATTTATGATATTCCTGTTTAATTCTTTCCTGGACCATATTAGTGATTCAATATTCTTGAAAGAACTGACGAGAGAGTTATTTTCCTTAAGTGAATAAATTATTTTTGCCCTCTCGCCTGAAAGAGAAGGGCCATTTGGTTCCGGAAGGAAGAGGACCGGGTCTCTTTTAAATGCCTCTCTGAAAAAATTAATATCCTTATAGAGTTCCTCTGCAAGTTCTTCGGTTAATTCAATTGCAAGAAATGGTTTATCATAAAAGGCAAAAAACAGGGCAGCGGATGAACCTGTGAGGTTGTAAATGAGTGAATCTTTTAAGTCTTTATTAATGATGTTGAATAATGAAGTTAAGTCTATTGGCATTATCAAGAAGGGTGCTCAAAATTTTTGTGATTCGGTTAAAGCATTTCCTCAATATTCATTTCTCTTTCCGGGATTTTGAATGCTATATTAGGTTGTAACAATATTCAGCAATATGATAAACTA
>JBGOWS010000281.1:0-3128 GCA_041478735.1 Thermodesulfovibrionia bacterium
CCGTGCGTTAATGAATATTAATCTTTATTCAATCACCTCCTTTCTTTTTGTTTATGCAAAATGCCGTCTAAATTCTTACCCCTACACCTTAAACACTCCTGTATCTACCCACTCCTTTTTTAATATCGACCAGAAATCTTCTGCAAGACCTTTTAGAACATATTCATAGGGAAGCCAACCATATCCAGCATTTCCCCATCCTGTTCCCCATGAGTTTCTGATAAGAAGTGCGCCTGTTGTCTCTATCCCACCGGGCCCTGTATTTTTGATCTTCATCTTGTCATCGTATCCAACTGCTACAATGGCATGGCCGCCTTCTATCTTTTCACCTTTACATGGATAGGGGATCATTCCACTCTTATCTGCCTGACCTATGGAACTATAGACAGTGAAACCAAACATGGAAGGATGGCCTGTTGCAAGGTATGTCTTTATTCTGGTCAGTAAGACATCAGGTGGTGTTGCAGGTGGGTCATGCCTGTAATATTTTATTGCCTGATAGCTCTGTGCAAAGGCATAACAGAATGCAGAGGGCTCTTTATCAAAATCAGCTATTTTGTAGGGCCAATATTCCTCTGGAGGGACACCAAAAAGAACTAACGCACCCATTGTGTTTCTAAGAAATGCACCTGTATCCCCGGTCCAGTGCGAGAGGTTACGGGTTACCTTATAAAGGAAGAGGCGTGACGCATCAATATGTTTTCCGAATGCCCGTTTCTCATAGTATTCCACCACTCCAATACCTGCATGTGCTGTACATGAGCCAAGTGAAAGTTGGTTCTCAATGGGTGAACACCATGTCCTTAAATCGATAGATGCTGGAATTTTTACACCTGCCTTTAGAACACGTGTTGGTGCAAGCACCTCATTAATTTTCTCATGCTCCTCTGTATAATCCCTGAAATCAGGATAATCAGGAAGCCACCCCATCCCTAATCTTTCAACTGCGTCGTTCATGATACCCTCCTTATCTTGCTATTCGATAACATTCAACCCCTTCACCGCAACTCCCTTAAAGAGCCACCATTATCTCAAAGCCTTGATTTATACTCCCGTAGTAAATAAAAAGGCCGAACTTGCCAAAGGTTCATCCTTCGGTAGCTCGGCCATGCTTCAACTCGTTCAGCACCCGCCGCTTTCCGTCCCCATCTCACGAAGGGTTTGGTTTTATCGGGAAAGTTGATATTTTAATAAATGAATATCAAACTTTCTCTTACTTGTCAAGCAATTTCTTAAATGAGGGTTATGGATAACAAAATTCATGAATTAGGCGGAGTAGATTCTTTCAACAGTTACAGGTTTTCTGGTTACGATAACTTGTCAATCATGGAGATTAGGGAATCAGCATCTTTATAGCCAGGGATAATTCCGCCGTCAGGAAGAATAATTGCAGGGGTTCCTCTTATACCGAGTTTCTCGCCGAGTTTTATGTTTTCATCTATCTCTGAGGTTTTACACTTTGGCTCTGGCAGGCTTTTCCCTGCAAAGCTATCTTCAAGCAGTTTTAATGACTTCTCACAGACTATCGCCGTTGATTTTTCATATGCCTTTGGATGTAATTTTGCTAAAGGAAACATTTTTATATAAAAGGCGATATCTTTCCTTTTTTCTAAAATCTTTTTTATTTCCTGATGGAGCTTCCCACAATATGGACATTCAGGATCAGTAAAAATAATCACCTTCTTTGATGCGTCTTTATCGCCCATTAACAGGGCGTTATCGAGAGGTATTTGTGATGTGTCAATTTTATTAAGGTTATAAAGTTTTTCTCCTGTTAAATTTGTCTTTGTTTTAAGGTTTAATATGGAACCGGATACAACGTATTTCTTAGAAAAATCAACATAAGCTATCCCCTTCTGTCCCCTTGATTCAATTGCAATCTCCCATAATCCTTTAACCGCAGCCGGACCAACTTCGAGAACTTTCACATCAGGGACACCTTCCTTAAGCAAATTCAGCGCCTCTTCATTCGTTATCTTGTGGCACTTTGAACAATTGTGATCGCAATTTTCAATACTATATGTACTATGAACGAGAAGAAAACTGATGACTGAGATTACAACAAAAAAGATTAATATAAATTTTCGCATGGATAATTATAGCATACTCTTAAAATAAATCAAGAAAAAAATTGGATTCCTTGTAAGCTTTCAGTAAAGGGTGGAGTTTAGCTGTCATGGATTCGACAAGCTCACCATGACAAACCCACAATGTGTCGTGTAATGTCACCCTGAGCTTGTCGAAGGGTGCGCCGCTTTTGTGAGCCGCCACGCTTCACTGAATGGTTACGATTCCTTTATATCTGCTTCAAAGATTTGTCAGGTTATGCCGTTCAAAGCTCCTTAAGCCTTTCTGCCCGATAGTGAGTAATCAGGTTGTCGATTATTTCATCGAGGTTTCCCTCAAGCACTTGATCAAGCTTATGAAGTGTAAAACCAGACCTGTGGTCACTGACGCGGTTCTGAGGGAAATTGTATGTTCTTATCTTTTCGCTCCTGTCGCCAGTTCCAACCTGTGATTTTCTCTCTGTAGCTCTCTCTTTCTCCTGCCTTTCCATTTCAATCTCATAAAGCCTTGATCGGAGAACCTTCATGGCCTTTTCTTTATTCTTGATCTGGGAGCGTTCATCCTGACACTGCACAATAAGTCCTGTTGGTATATGAACAATCCTTACGGCAGAATAGGTTGTATTGACTCCCTGACCTCCGGGTCCGGAGGAACAGAATGTATCTACTCTAAGTTCTTTTTCATCAACCTTAATGTCAACCTCCGCTGCCTCGGGAAGTACTGCAACTGTTGATGCAGATGTATGGATTCTTCCAGATGCTTCTGTAACAGGCACCCGCTGAACTCTGTGCACGCCGCTTTCATATTTGAGTCTCCTGTATGCATTTTTTCCCTGAATAGATGCAATTACTTCCTTGATACCTCCAAGTCCTGTGGAGTTCAGATCTATCATCTCTACCTTCCATCTCTTTTGTTCAGCGTATTTCAAATACATCCTGAACAGTTTGGAGGCAAACAGGGCAGCCTCTTCACCCCCGGTTCCTGCCCTTATCTCAAGAATTACATTTTTTTTATCTCGAGGGTCTTCTGGAAGAAGCATAATCTTAAGCTCTTCTTCTATC
>JBGOWS010000253.1:0-3536 GCA_041478735.1 Thermodesulfovibrionia bacterium
CGAGATTCCAGTTGAAACCCTGAATGACAATTCCTTCAAAGGTATTGACATTGCCCTCTTTTCAGCAGGTGCAGAAAGGTCAAAGATATGGGCACCAGTAGCTGTTAGGTCTGGTTGTATTGTTGTGGATAATTCAAGCCAGTGGAGAATGGACACAGAAGTTCCTCTTGTTGTGCCCGAGGTTAACGCTCATGATCTAAAATGGCATAAAGGTATAATTGCAAACCCTAATTGCTCAACGATTCAGATGGTAGTAGTGTTGAAACCGATACAGGATGCAGCGAAGATAAAAAGGGTTGTTGTAACAACATTTCAATCTGTTTCCGGTACAGGTCAGAAAGCTATAGACGAACTATTGCAACAGACAACTGACCTGTTAAATTTGAAGGAGATCAAATGTAACGTTTATCCTTATCAGATAGCATTTAATGTCCTTCCACACATAGATAAGTTTCTTGAAAACGGCTATACGAAAGAAGAGATGAAGATGGCAAATGAGACAAGGAAGATTATGGGTGATAACTCAATAAAGATAACGGCAACAACGGTTCGCGTGCCTGTATTCAGATGCCATTCAGAGAGTTTAAATATAGAGACAGAGAAAAAACTTACTGCAAATGAGGTAAGAGCGATTTTATCAAAGGCTCCAGGTGTAGTGGTATTTGATGCCCCTGATAAGAATGTTTATCCGCTTCCTATTGATGTAGTTGGAAAAGACGAGACATACGTAGGAAGGATAAGAGAAGATGAGTCTATAGAAAACGGCATCAACATGTGGATAGTTGCGGACAATCTGAGGAAAGGGGCTGCCCTGAACGCAGTTCAGATAGCGGAAAAACTGATTGAAATGGCATAACGACTATCTATATTCCTGCTGGAGTTTATCCCGTACCCAGATACGGGGTAGGAATGACACCCTGGGGATAGCCCTTATGTATGTCATTCCCGTGAAAACTGGAATCCAGAGAGGCTCTTGCAAAAGTATCAAATGTTCACCCTCCCCAACCCCTCCCATCAAGGGAGGGGCTTGATAATAAACCATCTCCCCTTGTGGGAGAGGACAAGGGTGAGGGGTAAAATAGACTTTTGCAAGAGGCTCTTTTAAAAATTTCTTTCTTAACTTAAATACGAAAGATGGGAAATTTTTTATTTCTGTTGTCATTCCCGCTTGTCGGTCCAATGGCTCGTAGAGAATCTTTCTTAAAAAAAAGAAGGATTCTGGACAAGCCCCGATATAAGCGCAGCTTCACACGGTGCAAGCCAGAATGACGGAAAAAGAATAGAGGCATTTTCAGATGCAAATTGTTGATTATATCATAGGTGGCGATTATGTCCTTCCCATGGATGAAGGGCTTACTGTCATTAAGGATGGTGTAATTGCTGTAAAAGGCACTGAGATTATAGAAGTTGGAACCTCTGCTGATATTTTCAAAAAATACATCCCGGGTACTGTCATCAGTGGAGAAGGTAAGGCGGTATTTCCAGGGCTTATAAATACACATACTCATGCAGCGATGGTATATTTCAGGGGTATCGCCGATGACCTGCCTTTAAAGGATTGGCTCGAAAATCATATATGGCCGGCAGAGAATAGATGGCTCAGCCCTGAATTCATCTCTGACGCAGTCGAACTTGCCTGTCTTGAGATGCTTAAAGGAGGAATCACAGCTTATAACGATATGTACTTCTATGAAGATGCTGCGGGAAAGGCAACAAAGAGGATAGGCATGAGAGCTGTTTTAGGGGCCGGCATTCTGGATTTTCCAACAAGGTCTGCCAGCACTTCAGATGAGTATTTTGACAATGCAGAGTCTTTTATAAAAAACTGGAAAGGAGACGAACTGATAACTCCATGTATCGCACCTCATGCACTTTACACATGTGGTACGGAGACTTTAAAGAGAGCAAGGCATGTTGCTGATAAATATGATATTCCGATTCACATACATCTGTCCGAAACAAAGTGGGAGTTAAACGAGATTAAAAATAAATATATGATGGCACCCGTCGAATATCTTGACAGCCTTGGTTTTCTTGATGAAAGGGTGCTGGCTGCACACTGTGTCTGGATGACTGACAGCGAAATAGAACTGCTGGCTCAAAGAAGTGTTGGAGTTTCTCACTGCGTAGAGAGCAATCTCAAGCTTGCCTCAGGTATCGCCCCTGTCGTGAAGATGCTGAAAGCCGGGGTAAAAGTAACATTTGGCACAGATAGTGCTGCAAGCAACAATGATTTAAATATACTGAGTGAGATGTCTACAGCGGCAAAGTTACACAAGGCGGTCTCTGAAGACCCGACCGTCCTCAATGCAAAGACAGTGCTATGTATGGCAACCAGATGGGGAGCTGAGGTTCTGGGTCTTGGAAAAATCACAGGAAGTATTGAGAAAGGTAAGGCTGCTGACCTTGTTATGGCTGACCTCAAAAGCCCGCACCTTATACCTATTTATAATATTTATTCCCACATAGTTTATTCAATGAGGCCATCAGATATTCAATCGGTGATGGTAAATGGAAAGTTAGTTGTCACTGATGGAAAGCTCGTGACCGCAGATGAATCAGAAATTCTTTATAAAGCAAAAAAGTGGTGTGAGAAGATAAGCGGCTGTGAATGAGTATTATTTATTAATCCAAATAATGCAGTTTATATAATGTCCCGATACCTTAATTTACCTCTAACTGATGGTTTTCGGAATAATTTATTTAATATAACCAATAAAGATATTTTCATTAAATTCATCCCTACGGGTCATAGACAAGTTAAATAAATTTTTGAACAATGTATGCATTATTTAGATTAATCCTGCAGGGGTCACACAAATGGGACACAAAAAGGGTCACCCATTATCCAATTCTATCCTTAATTATTTTGCACATAACGCTGTCATCAGCCGCCGGGCCACAAGCCTTGGAACTGTAATCGAAAAAGCGTTATTCCCTGTAGGCTGGATGAATTTGTTAGCACTTTTTATTCCATTTTTGCTGATGCAACCGTAATATGATTTTGCCCATCTATTTCGTGAATAATTGCATTTACAATCTGAATGTTTACATCCGGATAGAGTTCATCTTTTTGTCGTATCAGTAATTTACTATTCTCCTCTTCGTCTTTATAATCATTTTTTGTAAAGGTTGGATTTAATTTTTTATATTCTTTCATAAATTTCTCTATGGCTTGTTGTCTCTTAACACCCTTCAAGCAGGCAATATTCCATGCACTTACCGCAGCATTGAGCAGTTCTTGTTTTTCAGTGATATCTTCCCCCATTGCGAGGAAGGCACCTGCAACATCAAGAAGCATTTCAGAGACTTTTTTCTGTTTGGGTTTCCGTTTGAATAATCGTTTGAGCATGGATACTATTTTAATTTATTGTGCTAACGATATCTATACTATATAAATGAAATCATTATAAACTTCCCTGAAGCAAAATTTAAAGACAAAAGATAAGGGAGGATGAATGAAGAAGAGTTATGAAAAGCACATGGAAAAGAAGAAGATGCTTGCAGGGAAGAGGATCGTAGGCATCGATCCCGCC